>NZ_RBLN01000089.1:0-8220 GCF_003989405.1 Micrococcus sp. HSID17227
GCAGGAGGGCCCGGGAGGCCAAGTGGGACACGACAGGTGCCTTGGTCAGGGCCGAGGCGCAGGTATCGTCCACGGCCTCCAGGGCACAGACCGGCAACCCGGGGTCGGCTGCCTCATCCCCGGCAGGCTCGGCCGGGAGCACGACCTCGGGCACCATGCCGGCCGGACCGATGGCGCCCGGCCCGAGGTGATGAACAGTTGTGGCGGCGGCCGTACCGGTGGCGGCCCAAGCCGCGCTGGTGCCCGTACCAGCGTGCATCCCGAGCAGGCCCAGGATCAACACGAGGGTGCCCAGAACGGTTCGAAGGGCGGGCCAGCCGGACAGGGGGCGGCGGGGGGAGGTCACAGCAGCGATTCGGTGGTGTTCCCGCCGTCCGTGGTGGACAGCACGGTCGAGCCGACGACCAGCAGTGCTTCGGTCTGCCCGTCGTCGGTGATGCCCGTTCCCAGGGCGGTGGCCGTGCCGACCGGGCGGTCGCTGGCGGTCCAGGTGTCGCCGGCGTCGGTGCTGGTCAGCAGGTGTCCCTCGGTGCCGGCGCCCACGGCGGTGGTGTCATCGGCCCAGGCGACCAGGTGCATCAGCTGGGGGGTGTCCAGGGTGGTCCAGGTCGCGCCGTGGTCGGTCGAGCGCAACATGCCGGTTTCGGTGGTGGCCAGCACGGTCCCGGTTTTGGGGGAGATCGCCAGCGATGCCGGGGCGACGGGGATCTCAAGGCTCTGCCAGGTGAGGCCGTCGGTGCTGGCGCGCAGTTGCCCATCGAAGCCGAGGACCCCGTTCGGGCCGGCGGCCAGGGCGTGGAAATCGGATGCGCCGCCGCGGGAGAGCACCGTCCAGCTCTGGCCCCGGTCGGTGGACTCGGCCAGGCCCAGCGGCTCGGGCAGGTCGGTGCGCGGTGCGGGGTGACCCGAGGCCAGGTAGCGGCCCTCGGGAGTCAGGGTGAAACCCATGAAGTCCACGACCGGACCGACCTGGGTCAGCTCCCCGTCCTGGAGCCGGAACAGGCCCTGGTGGGTGGCCAGCAGCACCTCACCGGACTCGGGGTCCCGGGTGAGGGCATGGACGTGGGTGATGGCCGTGCCGGTGCCCTGCGTGCCGGTGCCGGCCGCCGGGGATGTCGCGGGGTTCGGCGCGGCGCAGGCGGTGAGGGTGCCAGCGCCGAGCAGGGTCAGCCCGCCGGCGATCAGGGTTCTGCGGGTCAGGGGGGTCATGGAGCCTTTCCGCCCCGGGCCAAAAGGCGGGGCTATCTACCATTGTCGGCCGGTGACGCGCCGGGATGGGGCGGTTTGCCTTGAAGATTCGATGAAGATTCCCCGCCCCGGCACCGTTCTGAGCCGCCGGGGCGCGAGACAGAGCGAGACTGGACCCATGAACTCTGGCACTGGCACTGGGACTGACACTGGGACTGGTCCGGCGGCCGGCCGGGTGTTGGTGGTCGATGACGAGAAGCCGCTGGCGCGCATGGTGGCCACCTACCTGGAGCGGGCCGGCTACGAGGTGGCCCTCACCCACACCGGCCCGGCCGCAGTGCAGGCCGCCCGGGTTCACGAGCCCGACGTGATGGTCCTGGACCTGGGCCTGCCCGGGCTGGACGGGATCGAGGTGTGCCGGCGGGTGCGGGCCTTCTCCGAGTGCTATGTGCTGATGCTCACCGCCCGCGGCCATGAGCACCACCGGTTGGAGGGATTGGCGGTGGGGGCCGATGACTACATCACCAAACCCTTCAGCGTCCGGGAGCTGGTCGCCCGGGTGGGGGCGGTCATGCGCCGGCCGCGCACAACGGTGTCAGCCCCCGAACCGGAACGGGTCTGCGGTGACCTGGTCATCGACCTGGCCGCCCACGAGGCCCGCGTGTCGGGCCAGGTGGTGCAACTAACGCGCACGGAGTTCGACCTGTTGGCCGCCTTGTCGGGGCGCCCGCACCAGGCCTTCTCCCGGCGCCAGCTGATCGATATCGTCTGGGACCCGGCCTGGGTGGGCGATGAACGGCTCGTGGACGTGCACATCAAGAACCTGCGCCGCAAGCTCGACGCGGACCCGGCCCGCTATATCGACACCGTCCGCGGGGTCGGCTACCGGATGGCGGAGCAATGACCGGCCGGCGGCGCTACCAAGGATTAGCGGCCCGGTTCTTCCTCGCCCAGCTGCTGGTGGTGGGGGCCAGCGTGCTGGCCGCGGTGGTGGTGGCCTCCCTGGCCGGCCCACCACTGTTCCACGAGCACCTGGAACAGGCCGGGGCCGGACACGATGCAGCCCAGGTGCTGCACGTGGAGCAGGCCTACCGGGACGCCAATTTCTGGACCCTGGGCGTGGCCCTGGCCACGGCCTTGATCTGCTGTCTGGCATTGACCTGGAATGTCGCCCGCCGGATCCAGAGTCCGATCAACGCCCTGACCCAGGCGGCCAAGGCCATGGCCGGTGGACGGTACGACACCCGCGTGCCGGCCATGGGCGCCGGCACCGAGGTGGAGGAGCTGGCAGGGTCTTTCAACACCATGGCCGCACGGCTTCAGCGCACCGAGGACACCCGTCGACGGATGCTCTCGGACCTGGCCCACGAGCTGCGCACCCCCGTCTCCGTGCTGACCGTCTACCACGAGGCCCTGCAAGACGGGGTGTCCCACTGGGACGAGCCCACCGGTGAGCTGATGGGCGAGCAGCTGGCCCGGTTGACCCGGCTGGTGGAGGACATCAACGACGTCTCCCGCGCCGAGGAGGGCCGGATCGAACTGGACCGCAGCCCCCAAGGGGTCAGCGGGCTGCTGCATGCCGCGACCGAGGCCCACAAGGAGGCCTACGCCACCAAGGGCGTGGCCCTGACCATGGACGCCGATCCGGGCCTGGCCGTGGACGTGGACCGCCAGCGCATGGGCCAGGTCCTGGGCAACCTGCTCACCAACGCCCTGCGCCACACCCCGGCCGGGGGCCGGGTCACCCTCGAGGCCCGACAAAGCCCGTCCGGGGTCACGCTCAGCGTCACCGACACCGGGGAGGGGATCTCTCCCGAGCACCTGCCGCACGTCTTCGAACGCTTCTACCGCGGGGACACCGCCCGCGACCGTGACCACGGCGGCTCCGGGGTCGGCCTGGCCATCTCCCGAGCTCTCATCCAGACCCACGGCGGCACCCTGAGCGCCACCTCCACCACGGCCGGGGCGACGTTCACCATCGACCTGCCCACCAAGCAGCCCCCCGACCAGCCCACCTACCGGCGCACCCGTTTATCCACCGTGAACACCGGCGCTCCACCCCTTGAATGATACCCCCAGGGGGTATATACCAAGAGGAGAGGCGCCGTCCGGCGCCGCCCTCAGACCTGAAGGAGACCGTCATGACCGAATCCGCCCGCACCCCGCTGCCGGGGGCCACCAACGGCTGCTCGTGCTGCGCCCCAGCCGCCGACGCCACCGCCCCCGCCGGGCGCCAGAGTGCCGACCCAACCGGGACGAGCGCCGGCGACGCGACCTACCAGGTGGAGGGCATGACCTGCGGACACTGCGTGGGCTCCGTCGCCGAGGCCGTGAGCGCCCTGGACGGGGTGGACGATGTCCGGGTCGAACTGGTCGCCGGCGGGGCCTCCCCCGTCACCGTGACCGGGCCCGCCTCCGCGGACTCCGTGCGGACGGCCATCGAAGCGGCCGGCTACCGCGTCCGGATCTAACCGACCCATCCCCTCGAGGTCGGCGCCCCACCGCCGAGCCGGTCGCCGAACAGACCGCCGAGCAGAAGGAACACCATGAGCACCCCGCACCACCACGATCACCCCACCGACCAGACCGCCGAACACCCAGACCCGAACCCCCACGCCGGCCACGCCAACCACACCGACCATGCCGCCCACCACCCCGCGGACGCGGCCACCCACGGGCAGGCCATGCCCCAGGGCCACGCCCACTCGGCCCTGGACGAGGAGCACCAGGTCCACGACCACGGTCAGCACGCCGGGCATTCCACCGCGATGTTCAAGAACCGGTTCTGGGTCTCACTGGTGCTCTCCATCCCGGTGGTGTTCTTCAGCCACATGGTCGGGCAGCTGCTGGGCTACCACGTCCCCGAGTTCCCGGGCTCGGCGTGGATCGCCCCGGTGCTGGGCACCGTGATCTACCTCTATGGCGGCATGCCCTTCCTGAAGGGCGGGCTGACCGAGTTGCGCGCCCGCCAGCCCGGGATGATGCTGCTGATCGCGATGGCCATCACGGTGGCCTTCGTCGCCTCCTGGGTCACGACCCTGGGCATCGGGGACCTGATGCTGGACTTCTGGTGGGAGCTGGCGCTGCTGGTGGTCATCATGCTGCTGGGCCACTGGATGGAGATGCGCGCCCTGGGCGCGGCCTCCTCCGCCTTGGACGCGCTGGCGGCGCTGCTGCCGGAGGAGGCCGAGAAGGTCGTGGACGGTGACACCATCACCGTGCCGATCACCGAGTTGGCCGTGGGCGATGTGGTGCTAGTGCGGGCCGGGGCCCGGGTGCCGGCCGACGGGACCATCCTCGAGGGCGCCGCGGAGTTCGACGAGGCGATGATCACCGGGGAGTCGAAGCCTGTGCTGCGCCAGGCCGGGGACACGGTGGTCGCTGGGACCGTGGCCACCGACAACACCGTGCGGGTGAAGGTGGCCGCCGTCGGGACCGACACGACCCTGGCCGGGATCCAGCGGATGGTCGCTGACGCCCAGGAATCCTCCTCCCGCGCCCAGGCGTTGGCCGACCGGGCGGCGGCCCTGCTGTTCTGGTTCGCCCTGGTCGCGGCGATCATCACCGCGATCGTGTGGACCGCGATCGGCCAGCCCACCGACGCGGTCACCCGCACCGTGACCGTGCTGGTCATCGCCTGCCCGCACGCCCTGGGCCTGGCCATCCCGCTGGTGATCGCCCTCTCCACGGAGAAGGCCGCCAAGTCCGGGGTCCTGATCAAGGACCGGATGGCCCTGGAGCGGATGCGCACCATCGACGTGGTCCTGTTCGACAAGACCGGCACCCTGACCGAGGGCGCCCACGTCGTCACCGCCGTCACCGCGATGCCCGGCGTGTCCGAGGCAGAACTGCTGGCGGTGGCCGCCGCGGCCGAGGCTGACAGCGAGCACCCCGTGGCCCGGGCCATCGTCACCGCCGCCGGGCAGCACCCGCAGGCCAGCACGTTGCGCAAGCGCGGCACGGACTTCAGTGCTGCCATGGGCCGCGGGGTGCGCGCCACCGTGGACGGCTCCGAGATCCTCGTCGGGGGCCCGAACATGCTGCGCGAGCTTAACCTGACCATGCCGGCGGAGATCACTGAGCACACCGCCTCCTGGACCGCGCGCGGGGCCGGGGTGTTGCACGTGCTGCGCGAGGGGTCCGTTATCGGCGCGGTCGCCGTGGAGGACAAGGTCCGCCCCGAGTCCCGGGCCGCCGTGGCCGCCCTGCACGCCCGCGGCATCAAGGTCGCGATGATCACCGGCGATGCCCGCCAGGTCGCCGAGGCCGTCGGGGCGGACCTGGGCATCGACGAGGTCTTCGCCGAGGTCCTCCCCCAGGACAAGGACACCAAGGTCACCGAGTTGCAGTCCCGGGGACTGTCCGTGGCCATGGTGGGCGACGGCGTCAACGACGCCCCGGCGCTGGCGCGGGCCGAGGTCGGCATCGCCATCGGCGCCGGCACCGACGTGGCCATGGAGTCCGCCGGCGTTGTGCTGGCCAGCAACGACCCCCGCGCGGTGCTGTCGATGATCGAGCTCTCCCAGGCCAGCTACACCAAGATGATCCAGAACCTGGTGTGGGCCACCGGCTACAACGTGCTCGCCGTGCCGCTGGCCGCCGGCGTGCTCGCCCCGATCGGGTTCGTGCTCTCCCCCGCGGTGGGCGCGATCCTGATGTCCGTCTCCACCATCGTGGTGGCCCTCAACGCCCAGCTGCTGCGCCGGATCGACCTGGACCCGGAGCACCTGGCTCCTCTCGAGCGCCCCCGGTCGCAGGCTGCCCTTCAACCCGCGACCTCCTGATCGCGCCTCTTGGCGCTAACTCTGATATGAACCCTCAACCCACTGTGGAAGGACCCACCATGAAACGCACCATGACGCTGACCGCCCTGGCCCTGGCCTCCGCCCTGACCTTGACCGCCTGCGGCACCGGCGCCCAGGACGAGAACGCCGGCGCTGAGGCCTCGGCCACCGCGACCAGCTCCGCCCCCGCCGCCACCCCTGCGGCCACGGCCACCGCGACACCGTCCACCACGGCGACCGGTTCGGCCGAGGAGGTCTCCGCCGAGCACAACGACGCGGACGTGATGTTCGCCCAAATGATGATCCCGCACCACCAGCAGGCCGTTGAGATGAGCGAGATGCTGCTGGCCAAGGATGACGTCCCGGCGGAGGTGGCCGCGTTCGCCCAGAAGGTCATCGACGCCCAGGGCCCGGAGATCGAGCGCATGAACGCCATGCTCACCGCCTGGGGCCAAGACCCCGTGGACACGGACGGTATGGAGGGCATGGACCACGGCGGGATGTCCGGGATGATGTCCGAGGAGGACATGGCCGCCCTGGAGCAGGCCCAGGGCACCGAGGCCGCCCGGTTGTACCTGGAGCAGATGACCGCCCACCACAAGGGCGCCGTGGACATGGCCAAGGACGAGGTCGAGGACGGCCAGAACCCGCAGGCCGTGCAGCTCGCCGAGCAGGTCATCGCCGACCAGGAGGCCGAGATCACCGAAATGCAACAGATGCTCGACAAGCTCTGAGCACCGTCGTCCGCTGCGGGCATCCGGTGAGACGCGGCTGGCGATAGACCCCGAAACCGGAACGGGTCCTCCAGGAAAGGAGACGAGCATGCAGGACAAGATCAAGGTCGCGGTGAACGGGTACGGGGTCATCGGCAAACGCGTCGCCGACGCGGTCCGGGCCCAGGAGGACATGGCGCTGGTCGGAGTCAGTGACGTCATCGCTGACTACCGGATCGCGACTGCGGCCGGGAAGGGTATCCCCGTCTACGCCTCTACCGAGCAGGCCCTACCGGTGATGGCGGATGCCGGCCTTCCCGTCGTCGGAGGCCTGCACGACCTGCTCGAGAACGTTGACGTCGTGGTGGACTGCACCCCGGCCCAGGTGGGCGCCGGCAACCTGGAGCTCTACCGTGCCCACGGGGTCAAATCCGTGTTCCAGGGCGGGGAGAAGCACGATCTCACCGGCCACTCCTTCGTCGCCCACGCCAACTACGCCACCGCCCTGGGCCGGGACAGCACCCGGGTGGTGTCCTGCAATACCACCGCCACCGTCCGGGCCCTTACCGCGCTGAAGGACGTCGGACTGCTGTCCAAGGCCCGGGGGGTGCTCATCCGCCGGGCCACCGATCCGTGGGAATCGGACCACTCGGGGATCATGAACACCATCGTCCCCGAGGGCCGAATCCCCAGCCATCAGGGGCCCGACGCCCAGTCGGTGGTCCCGGACCTGGACGTGGTCACCATGGCCGCCAAGGGAGCCCACACTCAGAACCACCTGCACTACTGGACGATCGAGCTCACCCGCCCGGCCGAGAAGCAGGAGGTGTTGGAGGCGTTCCGGGCGATGCCGCGGATCGCCTTCGTCCGGCGCTCGGACGGCGTCGTGGCGGTCAATAGCACCGTGGAACTCATGGAGGACCTGGGCCGGCCCCGGGGTGATATGTATGAGGTGGCCCTCTGGGAAGACATCCTCACCGTGGACGGCAACGAGCTGTACTACACCTACACGGTGGACAACCAGGCGATCGTCGTCCCCGAGAACATCGACGCGATCCGGGCCCTCACCGGAACCGTCGACGACGGCGGCGAGTCCATCCGGCGCACCGACCGCGCCTTGGGGGTGCGCCAGGACTTCGTGCGCTCCTCGGTGGCTGCCCGTTGAACTGCGCGGCAGACGCCGCTGAGGCGGTGCCCGGCCCCAGGAATGGGGGGTGGTCGGACACCGCTTCGGCGGCCGCAGACTACCGCAGCGGTCCTATGGCCTCCGGTCAGGTGCGAGAGGCCGTCGCGATCGCGTTGATGGCCTCATCCAACACCGCATTGAACTGCGCTGGGCTCTGGGCCGTACTCAGCCCTTCGGTCAGGGCGCGGGAGAAGCTGGCGATCACGCCGTGGTTGCGGGCCAGCAGGGTGGTGGCCTGGGCCCGGGTATAGCCGCCCGACAGGGCCAGGACGCGGATCACTCGGGGATGGTCCACGAACTCGCGGTAGAAGTCCGCCCGCTCCGGCAGCGTCACTTTGAGGATGACCGA
>NZ_RBLN01000090.1:0-7779 GCF_003989405.1 Micrococcus sp. HSID17227
CGTCCGCCGCGGCGTCCCGCGTCCGTGAGGCCCTCGCGTCGGAGTCCGCCGAGGGCACCCCGCGCGCCGAGCCGCGTCAGGCGTTCGAGACCGTCGGCCCGGGCATCAAGGACGGCGCCGCCACCGAGGCCTGGAAGAACACGGCGGCGGTCCGCAACGACACCGTCTCCGTGATGGACTGCACGCGCGACGTCCTGGACCAGCGCACCCTGGACGCCGTCGCCACGCACATCCCGGACAGCTCGAACATCGAGATCGTGCAGCTGTTCGCCTCGCAGGACGAGACCCACGAGTTCCTCACCTGCGTCTACAACGGCTACTTCGAGTACAGCCCCGGCATGCCCCTGGCGCAGGTCCACTACCAGCACAACCTCGACGGCTCCCGCCTGGAGTGGTGCCAGGAGGAGCCCGCCGCCGTGGCGGACGAGTACACGTTCGACCCGAAGACCGGCAAGGGGCTGCTCGCCCTGCTGCGCCCCGGCATGGTCGGCGGCCAGGACGGCGCCCCCCTGCTGCCCCAGCGCACCGCGTGGGCCTGCTCCGAGGACGGCAGCGAGATGGTCTCCGTGACCATGGGCTCCATGGAGGGCTTCGGGGACGCCAACGGCGGCCTCACCCAGGTGAAGAACTCGCCGGTCGCACAGAGCACCACCCTCGTCACCGAGACCCGCGACCACCTCGCGGACACCGTGCTGAAGGACGCCGGTGAGTTCCAGGAGGTCATCAAGCTCAGCTCGCCGTTCTTCCTGAACGCGCAGATGGACGAGGAGACCCTGGCCAAGGCCCGGGAGATCCCCACCGGCCGCGTGCCCGACGAGCTGCTGAACAACCAGTCCACGATCGACCGCCCCGAGGGCGCCCCCGGCCCCGTGGCCCCGGGCCAGCCGCCGCGGCCGTTCCAGGGTGCCGCGCGGGAGGCCGCCGAATCCCAGCGGGCCGCGGAGGCGTCCGCCTCGGCGTCGGCCAGCCCGTCACCGACGAAGTCGGCCTCGGCCTCGCCGTCCCCCTCCACGTCCGGGGACTGACACCCGGCACGACGACGGCCGGTCACCTCGTGAGGTGACCGGCCGTCGTCGTGAGGCCCGGCGGATCAGGCCTTCGCCGCGGCGTCGTCCTGACTGGCGAAGTGCCGGCGGTACGCGCCCAGGGTGAGGAACGCCGGGTACTCCGGCGGCAGGGCCGACTCGCAGAACACGCGCACCGCGTCCTCGAACCGGTGGCCCTCGGGCAGCGGGCCGGCGAGGATCCGAGCGTGCTCCTCGCGGATCAGCTGCTCCATCCAGCCGCGGTTGGCGGTCCGCACGCCGCCCTCGGTCAGCTGCACACCGGTGCCGTTGTGTGCCCACTGCCAGATCTGGGACCGGGAGATCTCCGCCGTGGCGGCGTCCTCCATGAGTCCGTGGATCGCGGCGGCGCCGTTCCCCCGCAGCCAGGACTCGATGTAGCGGATCCCGACCTCGATGTTCATCCGCACGCCGGCCTCGGTCACCGAGCCCGTGGTCGCAGCGATGTCGAGCAGGGCGGCCTCGTCCTGCACCACGTCCTCGCGGCGGCGGGTGCGGATCTGGTTCGGGGCCTCGCCGAGCACGGCGTCGAACTCCTCCCGGGCGACCGGCACGAGGTCCGGGTGCGCCACCCACGAGCCGTCGAAGCCGTCGCCGGCCTCGCGGGCCTTGTCCGCGCGCACCTTCTCCAGCGCGGCGGCGTTGGCCTCCTCGTTCCGGCGGTCCGGGATCACGGCGGACATGCCGCCGATCGCCGAGGCGCCGCGCCGGTGGCAGGCCCGGACCAGCTGCTCCGTGTAGGCCCGCATCATCGGCTGGGTCATGGTCACCTCCGAGCGGTCCGGGAGGACGAACTCGGCCCCGCGGTCCCGGAAGTTCTTGATGATGGAGAAGATGTAGTCCCAGCGGCCGGCGTTGAGGCCCGCGGCGTGGTTGCGCAGCTGGTACAGGATCTCCTCCATCTGGAACGCCGCGGTGATCGTCTCGATCAGCACGGTGGCCCGGATGGTGCCCTGGGGGATGCCCAGCTCGTCCTGCGCCGCCACGAACACGCAGTTCCACAGCCGCGCCTCGAGATGGGACTCGAGCTTGGGCAGGTAGAAGTACGGGCCGTGGCCGCGGCGGATCAGCTCGTCGGCGTTGTGGAAGAAGTACAGGCCGAAGTCCACGAGGGCGCCGGCCATCGGCTCGCCGTCCACACGGATGTGGTCCTCGATGAGGTGCCAGCCGCGCGGGCGGACGATGATGGTCGGCCGGTCCGTGAGCTCGCGCTCGCGCAGCCGGTACTCCTTGCCCTCGGGGGAGGTGAAGTCGATCTGGTCGCGGATCGCGTCGAACAGGTTGACCTGCCCGTCCAGCATCCGGTCCCAGGACGGCGTCGAGGAGTCCTCGAAGTCGGCGAGCCAGCCCGAGGCGCCCGAGTTGAGGGCGTTGATCGTCATCTTCCGATCCACGGGGCCGGTGATCTCCACGCGGCGGTCCTGCAGGCCGGGGGCCAGCGGCGCCACACGCCAGGAGTCGTCCTCGCGGACCCGGCGGGTGGACCGCAGGTAGTGCGGGTTCCATCCGTCGGTGATGCGGCGCTGGGTGTACTCCCGCTCCTCGAGCAGCCGCCGGCGGCGGTCCTCGGCCAGCCGGTGCAGGCGGCCGAGGAACGCCAGCGCCTCGTCCGTGAGGATCTCGGCCTGCCGCCCGTCGACCGGCCCGTGGACGGTCACCACGGGGGCGGCGCCCTCGGGGATGACGACGGGGATGGCCTGGGTGCTCACGTCATGCGGCAGGGGCGTGTGCTCCCGAGCGTCGTCGGCATGGATCTCGTGCAGGGTGGGGGTCGTGGTCTGCGGGCTCATGGGACTGCCTCCTCGCGGTCTCGGCTGAGCGGATCAGTGGAACTGGCCGGACTCCGTGGAGCCCGCCAGGGCCACCGTGGAGCTGTCCGGGTTGATGGCGGTGGACACGGCGTCGAAGTAGCCGGTGCCGACCTCGCGCTGGTGCTTGGTCGCGGTGTAGCCGCGGGCCTCGTCGGCGAACTCGCGCTCCTGCAGCTCGACGTACGCGGACATCTGGCGCTCGTTGTATCCCTTGGCCAGGTCGAACATCGAGTGGTTCAGGGCGTGGAAGCCGGCCAGCGTGATGAACTGGAAGGTGTAGCCCATGGCGCCCAGCTCGCGCTGGAACTTGGCGATGGTGTCGTCGTCGAGGTTCTTCTTCCAGTTGAAGGACGGCGAGCAGTTGTAGGCCAGCATCTGGTCCGGGAACTCGGCCTTGACGGCCTCGGCGAACTTCCGGGCCAGCTCGAGGTCCGGCGTGCCGGTCTCCATCCAGATCAGGTCCGCGTGCGGGGCGTAGGCCTTGGCGCGGGCGATGCAGGGCTCGACGCCGTTGCGGACCTTGTAGAAGCCCTCCGCGGTGCGCTCACCGGTGATGAACTCGGCGTCGCGCTCGTCCACGTCCGAGGTGATCAGGGTGGCCGCCTCGGCGTCGGTGCGGGCGATGATCACGCTGGGCACGTCGGCGACGTCGGCGGCCAGGCGGGCGGCGTTGAGCGTGCGGATGTGCTGGCCGGTGGGGATGAGCACCTTGCCGCCGAGGTGCCCGCACTTCTTCTCGGAGGCCAGCTGGTCCTCCCAGTGCACGCCGGAGGCGCCGGCGGTGATCATCGACTTCATGAGCTCGTAGGCGTTGAGCGGGCCGCCGAAGCCGGCCTCGGCGTCGGCCACGATCGGCACGAGCCAGTCCTCGACGCTGCTGACGCCCTCGGCGTGCTCGATCTGGTCCGCGCGCAGCAGGGCGTTGTTGATGCGGCGCACCACCTGCGGCACGGAGTTGGCCGGGTACAGGGACTGGTCCGGGTACGTGTGGCCGGAGAGGTTGGCATCCGCGGCGACCTGCCAGCCGGAGAGGTAGATGGCGCGCAGCCCGGCCTTGACCTGCTGGACGGCCTGGTTGCCGGTGAGGGCGCCGAGGGCGTTGGTGAACTCACCGCGGGCGTTCTCGTCCTTCAGCTGGGTCCACAGCTTCTCGGCGCCGCGGCGGGCCAGCGTGTGCTCCTCCTGGATGCGGCCGCGGAGACGGACGACGTCCTCGGCGGTGAAGCTGCGCTCGACGCCGGCCCAGCGGGGGTTGTTGTCCCAGTCGTGCTGGAGCTGTTCGGCGGAGGCGGGAGTGGAGTGGTGGGGCTGGGTGGTCATGACGTCCTCCTGAGGATCGGTCCGGTTCGTGAAGGGTTCGGTGCGACGTGTCCGTCGCTGCCGTTGACATCCACCTTGGCCCCGGGCAAGGCCCTCTGGAGCACAAAATCGGTGGAAACTCCGGCCGTTCCTGCCACTGGGTCAGAACGTGACAGTCCTTGCGCCCCGGTGTGGTCTGGATCACGGCAACGGCCCCCCGCTTGTCAAGAATGTGACTTTCTTTCCGAAACACGTGATCTCCTCCCCGGTTCCGTCTACAGTTCCGCGCATGATGACCCGCCCGCTTCCCGAGGACAGCGCGACCGTGGACGCCGTCGCGCTGGGCCGCCGCGTCCGGCACCTGCGCAAGCAGGCCGGCCTCACCCTGGACCAGCTCGCGGAGCACACGGGAGTGAGCGGCTCGCACCTGTCCCTCGTGGAGAACGCCCGCCGCGAGCCGCGGCTCTCGCTGGTCCAGCGGATCGCCGAGGTCCTGGGCGTGCCGGTCGAGGACCTGCTCACCGGCCGGGCCCCCACCCGGCGGGCCGAACTGGAGATCGAGGTCGAACGGTTCGCGCGCTCGGAGCACTACGCCTCCCTCGGCCTGCCCCCGCTGCGCATCGGGCCCCGCACCCCCACCGAGGTCCTCGAGGTGATCGCGGGGCTGGAGGCCGAGCTGCGCCGTCGCCTGGAGGAGCAGGCCGCCACCCCCGAGGAGGCGCGCCGCGCCAACGCCCAGCTGCGCGCCCGGATGCGCGCGGTGGACAACCACTACCCCGACCTCGAGGCCGAGGCGCATCGGCTGCTCGACGCGATCGGCCACACGGGCGGGCCGCTGGGCCTGCACGCGGTCTCGGAGCTGGCCGAGCACCTCGGCTTCACCCTGCGCTTCGTCCCGGACCTGCCGCACTCCACGCGCTCCGTCACGGACCTCAAGCACGGGCGCATCCACATCAGCGGCTCCCGCTCCTCAGACCATGACCGCCGCACCGTGGTGCTCCAGGCCCTCGCCGCCGCCGTCCTGGGCCACGGCGAGCCGCGGGACTACGAGGACTTCCTCGCCCAGCGTGTGGCGGTGAACTACCTGGCGGGCGCGCTGCTCATGCCGCAGCGGGCGGCGTCGTCGCTGCTGCGGGCCGCCCAGAAGCGCCGGGACCTGTCCGTGGACGACCTGAAGGACGCGTTCGGCGTCTCCTACGAGGCCGCCGCGCACCGGTTCACCAACCTGGCCACCGTGGACCTGGGCATCCGCTGCCACTTCCAGAAGGTCCACGAGACCGGGGTGATCCACAAGGCCTACGAGAACGACGGGATCGTGTTCCCCGCCGACCACACCGGTGCGATCGAGGGCCAGCAGGCGTGCCGGAAGTGGGGCGCACGGCAGGCCTTCTCCCGCAACGACCGGTTCCGCGCCCACACGCAGTACACGGACTCGCCCAACGGGACGTTCTGGTGCACCTCGATGATCGAGAACGGCCCCGACGGGCTGTTCGCCCTCTCCGTGGGCACCCCGTTCGAGCATGCCCGGCACTTCCGCGGCGCGGACACCCGCCACCGGGTCACCTCCACGTGCCCCGATCCGCGCTGCTGCCGCCGCCCCGACCCCGAGCTCGAGGCCGCGTGGGGCGGGCACGTGTGGCCCGCGGCCCGCATGCACGCGCATCTGCTGGCGGCCATGCCCACGCAGACCTTCCCCGGTGTGGACGAGCGTGAGGTCTTCGAGTTCCTCCAGGCCCAGGAGGAGCGGGAGGGCTGAGGACGACGCCGGCCCGCACCCTCACGCGAGGGTGCGGGCCGGCGCGGCGGACGGCGGGGTCAGCCGATGCTCTTGCCGGCCGAGTTCAGCTCGGTGCAGGCCTGGACCACGCGGGCGGCCATGGCCTCCTCGGCCTTGGCGCCCCACACGCGGGGGTCGTACTGCTTCTTGTCGCCGACCTCGCCGTCGACCTTCAGGACGCCGTCGTAGTTCTCGAACATGTGCCCGGCCACGGGTCGGGTGAACGCGTACTGGGTGTCCGTGTCCACGTTCATCTTCACGACGCCGTACTCCACCGAGTCGGCGATCTCCTGGGCGGCGGAGCCGGAGCCGCCGTGGAACACGAGGTCGAACGGGCGCTCCCTGCCGAACTTCTCACCCACGGCCTGCTGGATCTCCTGCAGGATCTCCGGGCGCAGCTTCACGTTGCCCGGCTTGTAGACACCGTGCACGTTGCCGAAGGTCAGCGCGGTGAGGTAGCGACCGTTCTCGCCGAGGCCGAGTGCCTCCACCGTGGCGATGCCGTCCGCCACGGTGGTGTAGAGCTTCTCGTTGATCTCGTGGGCCACGCCGTCCTCCTCGCCGCCCACGACGCCGATCTCCACCTCAAGGATCTGCTTGTTGGCGTGGGTGCGGGCGAGCAGCTCGCGGCCGATCCGCAGGTTCTCCTCGAGGGTCTCGGCGGAGCCGTCCCACATGTGGGAGTTGAAGATCGGGTCGCGCCCGGCCTTCACCTCGGCCTCGGAGGCGTCCAGCAGGGGCAGGACGAAGTCCTCGAGCTTGTCCTGGGGGCAGTGGTCCGTGTGCAGGGCGATGTTCACGGAGTGCTTCTTGGCGACCTCGCGCGCGAACGCGGCGAACGCCAGCGAGCCGGCGACCATGTCCTTCACGGAGGAGCCGGAGAAGTAGGCGGCACCGCCGGTGGAGACCTGGATGATGCCGTCCGAGCCGGCCTCGGCGAAGCCGCGGATGGCGGCGTTCAGGGTCTGGGAGCTGGTGACGTTGATCGCCGGGTAGGCGAAGGCGCCGTTCTTGGCGGCGTCGATCATCTCGGCGTACTTCTCCGGGGATGCGATGGGCATGCTGCAGCTCCTAGGCGTCGTCGACTCAGGCAGGCGGGGGAGCGCGGCGGGCGCGACACCCTCGGGCTCATCCTATCCGCGCGGCCGGACCCGCCCCAGGGCCCCGGGCCCGACGGCGACGCCAACCTGGGCACGGCCCCGTCGCTGGCCTAGGGTGAGATGCGTCACATCTGCATCCCAGAGACCGGAGACCACCATGGCCCCCGTACGCCGCCCCTCCCGCCCCCTCGCCCTGGCCGCCGCCGTGGCCGTCGTCGCCGGGTTCGGCGCGCCGCACGCGGCCCTGGCCCAGGAGTCCGCCCCGGCCCCCGACGCGCCGGAGGTGAGCTCCGCCGTCGAGGACCTCTCGCAGCCGGCCACGACGGCCGAGGACGCCCGCTGGAACGCGGCCCGGGACGCCCTGGCGGCCGCCTCGGCCGACGACCCCTTCTACCTGCCGCCCACCACCCTGCCCTCGACCCCCGGCGCCCTGATCCGCACCGAGCCCACCGCCTTCTACCTGGACCCGGTGCGACTGGTGCAGGTGCCGGCGCACGCCACGCGCATCATGTACGCCTCGCAGGACGCCCAGGGCCGACCCATCGCCGTGACCGGCACCGTGCTGACCCCCACCGCCCCGTGGACGGGCGCCGGCGAGCGCCCCGTGATCGGCTACGCGGTGGGCACCCAGGGCGCGGCGGACCGCTGCGCCCCCTCCCGCACCCTCTCCACCGGCGTGCAGTACGAGGGCGTCGGGATCACGTCCCTGCTGAGCCGCGGCCACGCCG
>NZ_RBLN01000091.1:0-7935 GCF_003989405.1 Micrococcus sp. HSID17227
CAGACCTCGGCCAGACGGCCGCGGAGTTCGCGGCCACGCACGGCCGCGGCGGCGGCCAGGCGGAGGCGGACCTCGTCCTCCTGGAGTTCAGGGACGAGGGAGGGCAGCTGCGTGGCGGCGGTGAACCGCTCGTCGGCCGGCTGACCGCCCCGCAGTCCGGGGGCGGTGTTCAGGAACGCGGCCAGGGAGGCGAGGCGGGAGAGCGTCGGCGCGGAGAGCATGGGGAAATCGTACGGCGGGCCCGCCCTCCCGTCACCGGCTTCACGCCGCGTATCGGGTCGCCTCCGGCGCCGTCCCGTCCAGTACCCTGACCCCCACGGACCCCGTCTGCGCGGCGGGGTGCACCCATGGGGCCGGAGGGGCCCCCGAACCAGCACAGGAGACCTCCATGTCCCAGACCTCCCAGGCGACCGGTCGCCTCTCCGCCGGGCACGTCATCGTCAAGACCCTCGAGTCCCACGGCGTGAAGCGCGTCTACTCCGTGCCGGGCGAGTCCTACCTGGACGTCCTGGACGGCCTGTACGACTCGGGCATCGAGAACGTGGTGTGCCGCCACGAGGGCGGCGCCACGTACATGGCCGAGGCCGACGGCAAGATGAACGTGGTCCCTGGCGTCGCCATGGTGACGCGCGGCCCGGGCGCCGCGAACGCCCACGTCGGCCTGCACACCGCGTGGCAGGACTCGACGGCGCTCGTCCTGTTCGTCGGCCTGATCCCGTTCGAGCACCGCGACCGCGAGGCCTTCCAGGAGTTCGACCCGCACGCCTGGTTCGGCACCGGTGCGAAGCGCGTGATGGTCCTGGACCACCCGGAGCGCGCCTCCGAGATCGTGGCCGAGGCCATGTTCGCCGCCAGCTCGGGCCGGCCCGGGCCCGTCGTCGTCGGCCTGCCGGAGGACGTGATCCGTGAGGAGATCGATGCGCACCTGCACCCGCAGATCCCCGTGGCCTCAGGCGGCATGACCGTGGGGGACTGGAAGTCCCTGCACGCCGCGCTCAAGGAGTCCCGCAAGCCGCTGTTCATCACCGGTGGCAACGACTGGACGGACGAGGGTGCGCAGACCCTGACGACGTGGCTGGAGGAGCACAAGATCCCCGCCGCCGCCGAGTGGCGCACCGAGGGCACCGTGCCGTTCTCCTCGCCGTCCTACGTGGGCCCGATCGGCTACGGCCGCCCGAAGCCGACCTACGACATGCTCGAGGAGACCGACCTCATCGTGTTCGTCGGCACCGTGCCGGGCGACGTCGTGACCAATGGCTTCACCATCCGCCAGAACTGGGACAAGAAGAACTTCCTGGTCACCATCGACCCGTCCCTGCGCGGCCGCTCCGGCCCCGTGTCCCACCAGATCGTGGCCAAGCCGGACGGGTTCATCCGCGACCTCGTCCGCATGGAGCTCGAGGTCAAGCCGGAGTGGGAGGAGTGGACCTCCCGCATGCGCGGCGAGCAGGAGAAGTTCGCGGCCCTGCCCCCGGCCGAGCCGTCCGAGGGCCAGGCGAAGATGGCCACGCTCATGGCCAACCTGGTGCCGAAGCTGCCGAAGGACTCGATGATCTCCCTCGGCGCGGGCGAGCACACCAACTGGGCGCACCGGTACTTCCCGACCGAGGGCTATCGCTCCATGATCTCGGCCCGCAACGGCTCCATGGGCTACTCGGTGCCGGGTGCCGTGGCCGCGTCCCTGAACTTCCCGGACCGCACCGTGGTGACCATCGCCGGCGACGGCGAGTTCCTCATGAACGGCCAGGAGCTGGCGACCGCCGCGCAGTACGGCGCCACGCCCCTCGTGATCGTCATGGACAACCAGGAGTACGGCACCATCCGCACCCACCAGGAGCGCCAGTACCCCGGGCGCGTCTCCGGCACCCAGCTGAAGAACCCCGACTTCGCCGCCATGGCCCAGGCGTTCGGCGGCTTCGGGGTGCGCGTGGAGCGGGACGCGGACGTGCCGGCGGCCGTGGACGCGGCGCTCAAGGCGGTCCAGGAGGAGGGCCGGTTCGCGCTCATCCACCTGATCGTGGAGCAGCGCGTCAAGGCCTACTGAGGCCGGCGGCGCGGTCCCCGCCGTCCCTCCGGTCAGGCCGCCGTCGTGGGGACGTCGAAGCGCAGCTGGGGCACGGGGAAGGGCGCACCGTCGAGGTCCGCCTCGACCCGGTCCCGCAGCACGCCCCCGCACGCACGGATCGTGGCCACGGAGGCGGTGTTCGTCTCGTCGCACGTGAGCAGGGCGGCGGGCACCCCGCGTGCGGCCAGCAGCGTCAGGGCGCCGCGCAGCAGCCGCGCGGCGTGGCCCCGCCGCCGGAACGCGGGGCGCACCGCATAGCCCACGTGTCCGTTGACGTGCCGCAGCGCCTCGTTCAGCTCCCACCGCACGGACACCCGGCCCACCAGCTCACCGTTCTCGTCCACGCCCACGTAGAAGGAGGCGGGCGCGCGGCCGGGCTCGACGTCGCCGCGCGCCTCGGCGGCGAACGCGCGGCGGACCGCGGGGAAGGAGCGGGTGCCGGCCATCAGGAAGTCGAACCCCTCCCGATGCAGCTCGGCGTCCGCCTCGCGCGCCGCGATCTCGTCCGCGGCGCGCAGCGGGCGCAGCAGGAGGCCGTCCACGGTGACGGTGGGGCTGGGGTCCGGGAGCATGTGCCGAGTGTACGAGGGGGACGCCGGGCGTGGCCGCGTGAGCCGCCCGCCGCCCCAGCCCTCGTGCTTTCCCCACTCCCTCCCCACCCCCGCGCCGTGAGCCAGACGTTTCGGTCGTGATCAGCCCCTGATTGCAGCCGAAACGTCTGGCTCGCGGCACAGCCCCCGGTCCGCCGCGCCCCCCCACGACGCCGACTGGGGTGACGTGGATCACGTTGCAGGCTAGGGTGGGGGGACCGACGATCGCCCATCCCCAGGAGGCCGCGATGACCGTGCCGTCCTCGTCGGCGGAGCATGCGCCCGCGCTCGAGGCTCGCCCCGAGATGCCGGGCGAGACCGTGTCCCGCGTCGCCATGACGCCCGCGGCGCTCGAGCTGATCCGCCGACTCCTCCCGATCCACGGACCGCTCATGTTCCACCAGTCCGGCGGCTGCTGCGACGGCTCCGCGCCCATGTGCTATCCCGCCGGCGACTTCACGACCGGCGCCGCCGACGTCCTGCTGGGCACCTTCGCGCTGCCGGCCGAGGGGGACCAGGCCGCCGTGGAGATCCCGTTCTGGATGTCCGCCGCCCAGTTCGAGTACTGGAAGCACACCCACCTCACCCTGGACGTGGTGGACGGGCGCGGCTCCGGCTTCTCCGTCGAGGCGCCCGAGGGCAAGCGGTTCCTGATCCGTTCGCGGTTGATGGCCGGCTCGGGATGAGCTCGACCCTCGCCACCGGTGCCTACCGGCGCGCCGTGGACCGGGCCCACGAGTCCCTCGCCGCGGTCCGCCTGTCGCTCGCGCCGTCGTCGCCCACTGCTCCGGCCGGGGCGGACCAGGGCCTGCGCGCCGCCCTTCAGGGACTGCGCCGGGAGGTCCGCGAATCCTGGCTGCGCTCCCTCGGCGCCCTCACCCCCGTGGTGCCCGGCCAGACCGACCCGGCCACCCTCTCCGACGACGACCTCGCCGCCGCCCGCCGCGAGCAGCGCCTCGCGGTGGCCCTGCCGGTGGTCCGCCGCATGCTCATCCAGCCCGCGGCCGAGGCCGGGATGCTCGCCGCGATCGGCAACGCGCGCGGCCACCTGCTGTGGGTCGAGGGCGACCGGACCGCGGTGCGCCACGCCGAGACCATGGGCTTCGTGGCCGGCGCCGACTGGTCCGAGGCGTCCATGGGCACCTCCGCCCCCGGCATCGTCCTCGCGACCGGCGCCCCCACGCAGGTCAGCCGCGGCGAGCACCTGAGCCCGCGCGTGCACCCGTGGAGCTGTTCGGCCGTCCCGCTCACGGACCCGGCCACCGGGCGGCTCGTCGGGGTCCTGGACCTCACGGGTGGCGAGGACGCCGTCAGCCACCTCGCCCTGCCTCTGCTCCTGTCCACCGTGGACGCCGTGCACGCCGCCTGGCGGGACCTGCCCGCCCCGTCCCGGGGCCGTCCCCGCGGCACCGTCCCGACGCCGGGCCCCTCGGCTCCGCCGTCCGCCTCGCCGGGGCCGAGCCCCGCCGGCGCGCCGCACCGCCACGACGAGGCCGCGGGCCTGCTGCGCGTCACCGGCCACCTGCCGCCCACGCTGGACGGGGTCGAGCTCACCGGCCGGCACGCCGAGATCCTCACCCTCCTCGCGTGGCACGGCCCGGGCCTGACCGGCGCCGAGCTCGAGGTCGCGCTGTATCCGGAGGAGACGGCCGGGCCCCGGTCCGCGCCGGGCGACGCCCCCGCCCGCGCCATCTCGCTGCGCGCCGAGGTGCATCGACTCCGCCGGGCGCTGCGGGACGTGGGGGCGCCGGTGGAGCTGCTGTCCCGGCCGTACCGGCTCGTGGGGGAGGTGCACGCGGACCTGCTGTGCGCGCGGGAGGCGCTGCGCGCCGGGGGTCTGGACCGTGCGCTGCACGCGGCGGTTGGGCCGGTGCTGCCGCGGTCGGCGTCCCCCGGTGTCGCCTCGATCCGCGCGGAGCTGGGGGAGGCGCTGCGCGAGGCCGTCGCCCAGGACGCGGATGTCGACCAGCTCTGGGCTTACCTGGGCCGCCCCGAGGCCCGCGACGACGTCGAGCTCTGGGGCGCCGCCCTGCGTCTGCTGCCGACGGACTCGCCGCGGCGCGCGCTCGCCGTGGCCACGCTCGAGCGGATCGAGCGGGACCTGGCCTGAGCCGGCCCGCCCCTCACCCGCGCCCGGCTGCAACCTTCGTGCAACCTCCCTGTGACTAGGGTCACAGCCACGGCAGGGCGCCACCCGGCGCCGAGGCAACCGCAGGCAAAGGAGCCAGCACCATGACCGTCTACGCATTCCCGGGCACCGAGGGAGCCAAGGTCGAGTTCAAGTCCCGCTACGAGCACTTCATCGGCGGAGAGTGGACACCCCCGGTCAAGGGCCAGTACTTCGAGAACGTCACGCCCGTGACGGGCAAGGTGTTCTGCGAGGTCGCCCGCGGCACGGCCGAGGACATCGACGCCGCCCTCGACGCCGCCTGGAAGGCCGCCCCGGCCTGGGGCGCCACCTCGCCGGCCGAGCGGGCGCTCGTGCTGCACCGCATCGCGGACCGCATGGAGGAGAACCTCGAGATGCTGGCGGTCGCGGAGACGTGGGACAACGGCAAGGCCGTCCGGGAGACCCTCAACGCGGACGTCCCGCTGGCCATCGACCACTTCCGGTACTTCGCCGGCGCGATCCGCGCGCAGGAGGGCCGCCTGTCCCAGGTGGATGAGGACACCGTCGCCTACCACTTCCACGAGCCGCTCGGCGTGGTCGGCCAGATCATCCCGTGGAACTTCCCGCTGCTGATGGGGGTGTGGAAGCTGGCGCCCGCGCTGGCCGCGGGCAACGCCGTCGTGATCAAGCCCGCCGAGCAGACCCCGGCCTCGATCATGGTGTTCATCGAGCTGATCGCGGACCTGCTGCCGGCCGGCGTCGTCAACGTGGTCAACGGCTTCGGCCTCGAGGCCGGCAAGCCGCTCGCGCAGTCGCCGCGCATCCGCAAGATCGCGTTCACGGGCGAGACGACGACGGGCCGGCTGATCATGCAGTACGCCTCGGAGAACATCATCCCGGTGACCCTGGAGCTGGGCGGCAAGTCGCCCAACGTGTTCTTCGAGGACGTCATGGCGAACGACGACGCCTACTGGGACAAGGCACAGGAGGGCTTCACCCTGTTCGCGCTGAACCAGGGCGAGGTCTGCACGTGCCCGTCGCGTGCGCTTGTGCAGGAGTCGATCGCGGAGAAGTTCCTCGACGCCGTCGTGGAGCGGACCTCGCGCATCGTCACCGGCAACCCCCTCGACACGGACGTGATGATGGGCGCCCAGGCCTCCAACGACCAGCTCGAGAAGATCACGTCCTACCTGGACATCGGCCGTCAGGAGGGCGCCGAGGTGCTCATCGGCGGCGCTCGCGCCGAGATGGAGGGCGAGCTGGCCGGCGGCTACTACGTGCAGCCCACGATCTTCCGCGGGGACAACTCGATGCGCATCTTCCAGGAGGAGATCTTCGGGCCGGTGGTCTCGACGACCACGTTCACCGACTTCGACGACGCCATGCGGATCGCCAACGACACGCTCTACGGTCTCGGCGCCGGCGTGTGGTCCCGGAACGGCAACACCGCCTACCGCGCGGGCCGGGCGATCCAGGCCGGCCGCGTGTGGGTGAACAACTACCACGCCTACCCGGCCCACGCCGCGTTCGGTGGGTACAAGTCCTCCGGCATCGGCCGTGAGAACCACCTGATGATGCTCGACCACTACCAGCAGACCAAGAACCTGCTCGTCTCCTACTCCGAGGACAAGCTCGGGTTCTTCTGAGCCGACGCCGGCACGGCACGACCCCCTCCCCACTCCACGAAAGGTGATCCCCCATGACCACGATGAAGGCAGCCGTCGTCACCCAGTTCGGCACAGAGGCCGACGTCACGGAGGTCGAGCGTCCGACGCCCGGCCAGCACGAAGCGCTCGTGAAGCTCATCTCCTCGGGCGTCTGTCACACGGACCTGCACGCGATGGAGGGCGACTGGCCGGTGAAGCCGACCCCGCCGTTCATCCCGGGCCACGAGGGCGTGGGCATCGTCGAGGAGGTCGGACCCGACGTCGAGAACCTCAAGGTCGGGGACATGGTCGGCAACGCGTGGCTGTGGCGAGCGTGCGGCCACTGCCAGTACTGCCGCACCGGGTGGGAGACCCTGTGCGAGGAGCAGGTCAACGGCGGCTACTCCGTGGACGGTTCGTTCGGTGAGTACATGCTCGTGGATGCCCGCTACGCGCCCGTGATCCCCGAGGGCGCGGACCCGATGGAGGTCGGCCCGATCCTGTGCGCCGGCGTCACGGTGTACAAGGGGCTGAAGCAGACCGAGGTGCGGCCCGGGCAGTGGGTCGTGATCTCCGGCATCGGCGGCCTGGGGCACATCGCGGTGCAGTACGCCGTGGCGATGGGCATGCGCGTGGTGGCCGTGGACGTCGCGGACGACAAGCTGGCGCTCGCCTCTCGGCACGGCGCGGAGCTGACCGTGAACGCGAACGTCGCGGACCCCTCCGTGGAGATCCAGGAGAAGATCGGCGGCGCCCACGGTGTGCTCGTCACGGCCGTGCACCCCCAGGCGTTCGGCCAGGCCATCGCGATGACCCGCCGCGGCGGCACCATCGTGTTCAACGGCCTGCCCCCGGGCGACTTCCCCGCGCCGATCTTCGACATCGTCCTCAAGGGCCTGACCATCCGCGGTTCGATCGTGGGCACCCGGCAGGACATGGTCGAGGCACTCGAGTTCTACGCGGCCGGGAAGATCCACCCGACGTTCCACACCCGTCCGCTCACCGAGATCAACGACGTGTTCGACGAGATGCGCCACGGCAAGATCGAGGGCCGCGTCGTGATCGACTACGCGATGCAGGACTGACGTGTCGCCTGGGCGTCGGCTGGGCGCGGGGTAGTATCGGCACATCACGCGCACCAGTGCGACGGCGGTCGTCCCACCCGGAGATCCGGGCCGGGGCGGCCGCCGTCGTCGTCGCGGGGACGGGGCGGGCCGCAGCGCGCCCGACGCCCGAGCCTCAGCGGGCCGCGTCCGGGGCGACCCCGTCGCGCAGCCACTCCAGCGTGGCCGGCCAGAAGGTCGGCGCGAACCGCGCGTGGAACAGTCCGAAGTGCCCGATCTCCGCGACACCGAGCTCCTCCGGCCGCACCCGCCAGCGCACCGTCCGCCGACCCGGCGAGTAGGCGTCCGCGCGGTCGAGGGCGGCTTCGGTGCCGAAGTCGTCGTCGACGGGCGCCACGATCAGCGCGTCCGCCGTGAACGCGGCCAGACGACGGCGCAGCTCGTCCCGGCCGGCGGCGGT
>NZ_RBLN01000092.1:0-7774 GCF_003989405.1 Micrococcus sp. HSID17227
TGCCGCCGCACGGGCCGACGCCCGCCGGGCGCCGTCGACGGCTCCGCCTGGGCTCCGTCCTGCGGCGGCGCCGGCCCTTCCTCGAGGAGGACCGGGTAGACCCCGAGCCGGACCCCGCCGACGGCGCCGAGGATCCTGCGGTCGCGGCCGTGGCCCTCGAGTCCCCCGTTCTGACCGGCTTCCTGCTCGCGGTGGGCGTGACCCTGGCCATCGGGATCGTCTCGGTGCTGCGCACGAACGGGCAGCTGATCGTGTGGATCGCCGCGGCCCTGTTCATCGCCCTGGGCCTGGACCCGCTGGTGCGCCGGGTCGAGTCCTGGGGCGCGCCCCGCTGGGTCGGCGTGCTCACGGCCGCCCTCGGCCTGGCCGCCGTGGCCGGGGCGTTCATCGCCCTCCTGGTCCCCACGGTGATCGAGCAGTCCACGCAGCTGGTCCAGGACCTGCCGGCCATCATCGACGGGGTGATGCGGGCCGAATGGTTCGTGCAGCTCGACGAGGAGTTCCACCTCCAGGACGCCGTCCGCGCCCAGACCGAGCGCCTCGCCGCCGACGGCGTCGCCATCACCGACCTGTTCGGCGGGCTCCTCGGCCTCGGCCAGACCGTGCTGAACGCCGTCTTCTCGGTGCTCGTGGTGGTCGTGCTGACGCTGTACTTCCTCTCCTCCCTGCCGCACATGAAGTATTGGGCCTACCGGCTCGCACCACGCTCGCGCCGGCCGCGCATCGAGGCGCTGTCCGAGCAGATCACCTCCTCGGTCGGCCACTACGTGATGGGCCAGTCCTTCGTGGCCGCCCTCAACGGCGCGGTGGCGTTCACGGCGCTGGCCATCGCCGGCGCCCCCTTCGCCGTCCTGCTCGCCGCGATCGCCGCCTTCATGGCGTTCATCCCGCTGGTGGGCGCCGCGATCGGCGGCACGCTGCTGACCCTCGTGAGCCTGCTGACCTCGTGGCAGACCGCCGCCGTGTTCGCGGCCATCTACTTCGTCTACCTGCAGATCGAGGCCTACGTCATCTCGCCGCGTGTCATGGCGCGCGCGGTGTCCGTGCCGGCGGCCGTGGCCGTGATCGCGGTGATCGCCGGAGGCGCGCTGCTGGGCGTCCTCGGCGCCCTCATGGCGATCCCGCTCGCCGCCGCGCTGGCGCTTCTGGTCCGCGAGGTCTTCATCCCCCGCCAGGACGCCCGCTAGCCCACGACGGCGGCGCGGCCCGGACCGTCGCGGTCAGCGGCTCGGGCGGGTGCGCCAGCACACCGGGTGCCAGTGCCGCCGGTCCTCTCCCGCGTCCTCGTCCCCCATGATCCAGTCGGCGCGCCAGGCCACGAGGTGCGCCTGGCCCTGCCGGATCACCCGGCCGCAGCCGGGGCACGTGTAGTCCTTCACCGCGCGCCACGCGGGGATCTGCCGGACGTGCCAGCCGCCGTCGGACCCGGACTGGCGCGAATAGCCCGCGTCCAGGCCGAGGAGCTCCTGGAGCGGGTCAGACCGCCCCGGCGACGGCCGGGACCGCCGGGAGGCGCCGGAGGCCCCGCGCTCGCTGCGCCGAGGCGCGGACGAGCGGCGGGGGCGGTTCGAACGGGGCATGCCCCCATGCTGGCACACGAGCCGGTGGGCGCGGTCCGCCTAGGATGGACCGGTGCGACTCGTCATTGCCCGCTGCTCCGTGACCTATGAGGGCCGCCTGAACGCCCACCTGCCCACCGCCACCCGCCTGCTCATGGTGAAGGCGGACGGCTCGGTGCTGGTGCACTCCGACGGCGGCTCCTACAAGCCCCTCAACTGGATGTCGCCGCCCGCGACCCTGCACGTGGAGGAGCCCTCCCCCGACCAGGCCGACCAGGGAGTGACGCAGGTCTGGCGCGTGCAGGCCAAGAAGTCCGACGACCGGCTCATCGTGCTCATCGAGGAGGTCGTGGCGGACGACTCCTACGAGCTCGGCGTGGATCCCGGCCTCGTCAAGGACGGCGTGGAGGCGGATCTGCAGCGTCTGCTGGCCGAGCAGATCAGCCTGCTCGGCGACGGCCACACCCTCGTGCGCCGCGAGTACATGACGGCGATCGGCCCCGTGGACATCCTGGCCCGCGACGCCGACGGCGGCACCGTGGCGGTCGAGCTCAAGCGCCGCGGGGACATCGACGGGGTCGAGCAGCTCACCCGCTACCTCGAGCTGATGAACCGGGACCCGCTCCTGGCGCCCGTGCGCGGTGTGTTCGCGGCCCAGCAGATCAAGCCCCAGGCCCGCACCCTCGCCGAGGACCGCGGCATCCGCTGCGTCACCCTCGACTACGACGCGATGCGCGGCGTGGACGACGCCGAGTCCCGCCTGTTCTGAGGCGCCGTGCGGGCTCAGCGGCGCCAGAAGGACGACGCCGCGGACGGCCCCGCCTCGCTCCAGGCGCGCAGGGCGCCGGCGTCGTCGGGGTCGACGACGACGCGCACCGGACGTGCGCCGGCGCTCAGCTCCAGGACGGTCCGGCCGGCCTCGTCCGCCGGGAGACGGTCGATCTGCAGGCGGCTCCGATCCGCGCTCCAGCGCTCCCGCGAGAGGCGCCAGCGCCCGGTGAGGCGCAGACGGGACTCGTCGTACACGCCGATCACACGCTCACGCCCCAGACCCTCCCGCTCCAGGACCGCCGGGAAGGCGGCCGTGACACGGGCGAGGGCCCGGCGCCGCATCACCAGGGCGAGTGCCGACAGCACGATCACTGCCGCCACGGTCGCCGAGGCGATGAGCACCGGGCCCTGCACCGTCAGGTCCTGCCGCGCCGCGTCAGACCGCGGCGGCGTCGCCCAGCCGGGCGGACGTCGCGGCGATCACGACACGGTCGTGGTCCACGGAGAAGAAGCCGCCATGGGCCTGCGCAGTGACGGTGCCGCCGTCCGTGGTGCGCACCACGACCTCGCCGTCGCCGAGGACGGCGAGCATCGGGGTGTGGCCCGGGAGGATGCCGATCTCACCGTTGACGGTGCGCGCCGACACGGCCGACGCGGCGCCCGACCAGATGGACCGCTCCTCGGAGACGATCTCGACGTTGAGCTCAGCCATGATCGATCAGCCCTCGGCCTGGATCTTGGCCCACTCGCGCTCGACGTCGTCCAGGCCGCCCACGTTGTAGAAGGCCTGCTCCGCGACGTGGTCCAGGTCGCCGTCGGCGATGGCCTTGAAGCCCTCGACGGTGTCCTTGACCGGCACGGTGGAGCCCTCGACGCCGGTGAACTGCTTGGCGGTGTAGGTGTTCTGCGAGAGGAACTGCTCGATCTTGCGGGCGCGGCCCACGGTGATCTTGTCCTCCTCGGAGAGCTCGTCCACGCCGAGGATCGCGATGATGTCCTGCAGCTCCTTGTTCTTCTGCAGGATCTGCTTCACGCGGATGGCCACGTCGTAGTGCTCCTGGCCCACGTACTGCGGGTCGAGGATGCGCGAGGTCGAGGCCAGCGGGTCCACGGCCGGGTACAGGCCACGGGACGCGAGGTCACGGGTCAGGTTGGTGGTCGCGTCCAGGTGCGCGAACACGTTGGCCGGGGCCGGGTCGGTGTAGTCGTCCGCGGGGACGTACACGGCCTGCATCGAGGTGATGGAGTGGCCGCGGGTCGAGGTGATGCGCTCCTGGAGCACGCCCATCTCGTCCGCCAGGTTCGGCTGGTAGCCCACGGCGGAGGGCATGCGGCCCAGCAGCGTGGAGACCTCGGAGCCGGCCTGCGAGAAGCGGAAGATGTTGTCGATGAACAGCAGCACGTCCTGGTTCTGCACATCGCGGAAGTACTCCGCCATGGTCAGCGCGGACAGGGCCACGCGCAGACGCGTGCCCGGCGGCTCGTCCATCTGGCCGAACACGAGGGCGGTGTCCTTCAGGACGTCCGCCTCGTCCATCTCGACCCAGAGGTCGTTGCCCTCACGGGTGCGCTCACCGACGCCGGCGAACACGGAGGTGCCGCCGAAGTTGCGGGCCACACGGGTGATCATCTCCTGGATGAGCACGGTCTTGCCCACGCCGGCGCCGCCGAACAGGCCGATCTTGCCGCCCTTGATGTAGGGGGTCAGCAGGTCGATGACCTTGATGCCGGTCTCCAGCATCTCGGTGGAGCCCTCGAGGGAGGCGAAGTTGGGGGCCGGGCGGTGGATCGGCCAGCGGTCCTCGGCCTGCAGCTGCGAGGTCGGCATGTCCAGGGTCTCGCCGAGCACGTTGAAGATGTGGCCCTTCACGGCGTCGCCGACCGGCACCGAGATGGGGGCGCCGGTGTCCACGACGTCGGTGCCGCGCACCAGGCCGTCGGTGGACTGCAGGGAGATGGCGCGGACCATGTTGTCGCCGAGGTGCTGGGCGACCTCGAAGGTGACCGTGCGGCGCTGGCCGTTGAGGTCGATCTCGGTGGTCAGCGCGTTGTAGATCTCCGGCATCGCGTTGGCCGGGAACTCGGCGTCGATCACGGGGCCGATGACGCGGGACACGCGTCCGGTGGCACCGCCGGTGGGGGTCCCGGTGCCCTGGTCAGTGATGGTGGCAGTCATCTCTCTCACTTCTATCGTGTGTGGATGGCGAGTCTGGTGAGTCCCGAACGGGCTCAGGAGTTGTTGAGCGCGTCCGCGCCCGCGATGAGCTCGGTGAGCTCCTGGGTGATCTCGGCCTGACGGGCGTTGTTCATCAGGAGGGTGTAGTCCTTGATGAGGCTCGTGGCGTTGTCGCCCGCCGACTTCATGGCGCGCTGACGGTTGGCGAGCTCCGAGGCCGCCGACTGCAGCATCGCGTTGAAGATGCGCGACTCGATGTACTTGGGCAGCAGCGCGTCGAGGACCTCCTCCGCGTCCGGCTCGTACTCGTAGAGCGGCAGCACGTCCTCGGCGGTGGCGGCCTCCTCCTCGACGACCTCGAGGGGCAGCAGGCGCACCACGTGGGGGTTCTGCTTCACGAGCGAGACGAACTCGGTGAACACGACGTGGATCTCGTCCACGCCGCCGTCGGCCGTGTCCGTGAGGAACGCGTCCACGAGCACCTCGCCGATCTCGGCGGCGCGCTCGGCGACGGGGGCGTCCGTCTGACCGGTCCACAGCTGCTTGTAGCCGCGGCCACGGAAGTCGAAGTACGTCTGCGCCTTGCGGCCGACGACGTACACGTCCACGTCCTTGCCCTCCTCACCGAGGCGGGTGAGGAGCTGCTCGGCCTTGCGCAGCACGTTCGCGGAGTACGCGCCGGCGAGGCCGCGGTCCGAGGACATGATGAGCACGGCCGCCCGGGTCGGATTCTCGGGCTCCGTGGTGAGGACATGATCGATGTCGTGCTGGCTCGACACGGCCGAGACGGCGCGGGTGATCGCGTTCGCATACGGCAGCGACGCGCTGACGCGCTCACGTGCCTTGGTGATGCGAGACGTGGCGATCAGCTCCATCGCCTTGAAGATCTTCTTCATCGACGACGTCGACGCGATCTTCTGACGGTAGACCCGGATCTGGGCTCCCATGGTGGTCCTTTCCCTGGCGGGAGGGCAGCCCGGCGTCGTCCCCGTGGGGCCCGACGCCGGACCGCTCCCTCACCGACCGGCGGTCAGCGCTTCTGCTTGGTGATCTGCTCCTGCGCGACCTGGTCCTGCTCGATCGCGCGATGCTCCTCGTGACCGGCCCGCACGCCGCCCTCCTCGGAGGACTGGAAGCCCTTCGAGAACTCGGCGACGGCCGACTCGAGCGCGGACACGGTGCCGTCCTCGAGCTTGCCGGTGGAGGCGATGTCGGTCAGGACGGAGGTGTGGCGACGCAGGTGGTCGATGAACTCGCGCTCGAAGCGCAGCACGTCCTGCACCGGCACCTCGTCGAGGTGGCCCTTGGAGCCGGCCCAGATGGACACGACCTGCTCCTCGACCGGGTAGGGCGAGTACTGGGGCTGCTTGAGCAGCTCCATGAGGCGCTCACCGCGGGCGAGCTGGCGGCGGGTGGCCGGGTCCAGGTCCGAGGCGAACATGGAGAACGCCTGCTGGTCGCGGTACTGCGCCAGGTCCAGCTTCAGCGTGCCGGAGACCTTCTTCATGGCCTTGACCTGGGCGGCGCCGCCCACGCGGGACACCGAGATGCCCACGTCCACGGCGGGACGCTGGTTGGCGTTGAACAGGTCCGACTGCAGGAAGATCTGGCCGTCGGTGATGGAGATGACGTTGGTCGGGATGTAGGCCGAGACGTCGTTCGCCTTGGTCTCGATGATCGGCAGGCCGGTCATCGAGCCCGCGCCCATCTCGTCCGAGAGCTTGGCGCAGCGCTCGAGGAGCCGGGAGTGCAGGTAGAAGACGTCGCCCGGGTAGGCCTCGCGGCCCGGCGGGCGGCGCAGCAGCAGGGAGACGGCGCGGTAGGCCTCGGCCTGCTTCGACAGGTCGTCGAAGATGATCAGCACGTGCTTGCCGCCGTACATCCAGTGCTGGCCGATGGCCGAGCCGGCGTAGGGGGCGAGGTACTTGAAGCCGGCCGGGTCGGACGCCGGGGAGGCCACGATCGTGGTGTACTCCAGGGCGCCGTGCTCCTCCAGCGTGGCGCGGACGCCGGCGATGGTGGAGGCCTTCTGGCCCACGGCCACGTAGACGCAGCGGACCTGCTTCTCGACGTCGCCCGACTCCCAGTTGGCCTTCTGGTTGAGGATCGTGTCCACGGCGATCGCGGTCTTGCCGGTCTGGCGGTCACCGATGATCAGCTGACGCTGGCCACGGCCGATCGGGATCATGGCGTCGATGGCCTTCATGCCGGTCTGCAGCGGCTCGTGGACCGACTTGCGCTCGGTCACGGTCGGCGCCTGCAGCTCGAGGGCACGGCGGCCCTCGGCCTCGATCGGGCCCAGGTCGTCGATGGGCTGGCCCAGCGGGTCCACCACGCGGCCCAGGAAGGCATCGCCCACCGGGACGGAGAGGATCTCGCCGGTGCGCTGCACCTCCATGCCCTCGCGGATCTCCTGGAACTCGCCGAGGACGACGACACCGATCTCGCGGGTGTCGAGGTTCTGGGCCAGGCCCTGGATGCCGTTCTCGAAGCGCAGCAGCTCGTTCGCCATGACGGAGGGCAGACCCTCCACACGAGCGATGCCGTCCGCCGCGGAGATGACACGGCCGACCTCGGTGCGATCGGTGCCCGACGGTTCGTACGATGCCGCGAAATCGTTCAAGGCATTGCGGACATCGTCAGCGTTGATGGTCAATTCGGCCATCTGCAGTCCCTGCTCTCTGTGCTTGGTGATCATCGACGTGACGATGATGCTTACGTTCGTGGGTGTTCCGGATGCGGGCGGGAGCCGGCGTCAGCCGGCCATCCGCCGCTGGAGGTCGTGAAGGCGCGAGGCCATGGACCCGTCGACGACGTCGTCGCCGACCTGGACGCGGACGCCGCCCACCACGTGGGGGTCCACCGTCACGTCCATGACGAGATCGCGGCCGAAGGCGCGGCGCAGGCCCAGGGCCAGCCGCTCCTGCTGCTCGGCCTCGAGCGGCCGGGCCACGGTCACCTCGGCGATCCACTGGCGCTGCCGCTCGGCGACGACGTCTGCGGCCTTGCGGACCGCGGCCGACGGCTTCAGGCCGCGCGGGGCCGAGACGGCGCGCTCGACCAGCAGTCGGCCGGCCGGGCTGGCCGACTCGCCCAGGAGACGACCGGCCAGTCTGGCCCGTGCCTCGAGGGGTGCGTGCTGATCGGTGAGCGCCCGCTGCACCTCGTGCGAGTCCTCCACCGTGCGGTTGAAGGCCAGCAGCTCGCCCAAGAGGGCGGCCAGGCCCGCGTGTCCGCCGCGTGCGGCCTCCGCGGCGGCCGCGTGCAC
>NZ_RBLN01000009.1:0-25609 GCF_003989405.1 Micrococcus sp. HSID17227
CGTGAGCCCCTGACCACGGAGCAAGAGACCGTGATGAGCACGGAGGTGATGCCGACCCTGCAGACCTGACAGGTACAAGCCCCCTACAACCTCGAAGACGGTTACACCACTTCCAGGGACTTGACCCACGCGCTCGGGCGTGGCCGCGGCCCGCGAGGGAAGCCCATCCGCCTTGTATGTGTGATGGATGGCAAGAACCTCGTGCGGGTCCAGGCCAGCGGCGTCGAGCACCGACCCAAGAGTCAGGACGAACGGCTCGGGAACCGGATCAGAGTGCGGCATAGGACCTCATTCTGCTCATGGGACGGATCCACATCGACAGATTGACACTTCAGACTCACAGTCGACCACCAAGGGGGGCTCTCAAGAGCGGCAGTGTCAGTCTCCCGCCCCTCTGGCCGACACCAGTCGGTACCGGGTGTCCTTGTGGCCCTGACCGCCGGTCATCTCCACCAGCCCGTCGAGCAGCGGCTGGCGGAGCGCGTAGCGGATCTGCCGCGCGGTCAGCATGGTGGCCTCCTCCAGGTCGCGGATGCCCACCGCCTCCCCCGCGGCCAGGGCACCGAGGACGCGCCCCTCGTGGCGGGTGGGCGCGGAGCTGGGCGGCACGGCCGACGACGGTGTCCCGGCCTTCGCCCCGGGCGTCACCTCCGCGGGGGACGTCGTCGCGACCTCCACGGCAGGCTCCCGCCAACTCGGCCGAGCCCCCTCGGGCCGCGGCCGCCAGAGCAGAGCCTTGAACTGGACGCCCGTGTCGATGAGCTGAGGCCGGTCCAGCACCCACTGCCGAGCGGACCGGAACACCTCGTGGATGCCGCCGCCCTCGCCCTCGATGACGGAGGCGCCGTCCGGCGTCGTGAGCTTCTTGGCGATCTGGTACAGCCGCTGATTGACGGCGGCCTGGGCGTGTTCGTCACTTTCGAGCTGGGTGAGTGACACTCCGCGGAGGCCGCCCGGGCTCTGGATGAACAGGGCCCGGTCCGTGAGCCGCACCTGGATGGCCTTGCCCGCGCCGAGGGTGTCGGGGCCGAGGTCGCGGTGCACGAGGGCGTTGCCGAGGAGTTCACGGACGGCGGCGAGCGGGAGCTCGGGGCGGCGCTCGAGCTGACCGTCGGGGCGGTACACGTGCTCGGTCCCGAGGTTCTGGCGCACCCAGGCCATCACCTCGTCGAGCAGCACGGGGACGGGGCCGGTGAAGTCCGTGAGGTTGCGGCTGCGCGCCTGCCCCTCTCCCCCGCGCACCTGGACGGCGGCGGTGACGGTGAGCCCCGGATAGCGGCCCTGCGGGTAGTCGCCGAGGGCGTAGAGGCCGGCCAGGGTGGGCTCCCCGGCGGCGGTGAGGACGTTGGTCTGGCGGAGGATCTCCTGGTGCGTGCGGTCACGGAGGCGGCGGTCCCGCTCGCGCACGGCCGCCACGTAGTCGGTCACGAGCTCGGGGACCAGGTCCTCCTCGCTCATCCCGGTGACGGGCTTGACGTCGTAGTCCACGCGCTCGTCGGCGTGGAGCTTGGCGACCTCCAGCATGCGCAGCTCGTGCGCGTGCATCACGTAGTCGCCGTCGGACTGGCGGAGATAGGCCTGCCCTCGCACCGTTGCGGGCCGGTCCGTGAGGCGCAGGGGCACCACGTGGGCGACGAGCACGTCCTTCCCGTCCAGGCGGAAGACCTGGGGCAGGAGGGTCGGGCTGGGCGTCACGGCCTCGCGTGCCTGGGCCACGAGCCCCGCCTCCAGTGCGGCGACGTCGGGCACGCCCACCACGCGGAACTGGCCGTGCGCCTCGTCGACGCCGCAGATGACGGTTCCACCGGCGGGCATGTTGGCGAAGGCGCAAAGCGTCTCCGGCAGGGAGGGGACGCCGCCCGTGGCCCGCTTGACCTCGACCGAGGTGGTGTCGCCACGACGCGCGCGGAGGGCGTCGAGGGTGGCCGTCAGATGATCAGAGGACCAGTTCACAGTGACAACTGTAAGTCATGGTGTCAGTGTCATGACGGGCGCTTCCCGTGACGACCGTTCAACCCGGACCCCGGCGACGTCGAAAACCTGGACGAGGTGCGCCTCCGCGGCGGCATGAACGTGTACCCGCAGGAGATCGAGGAGGTCCTCTACGAGCACCCGGCGGTGGCGGAGGCCGCCGTGGTGGGCGTGCCGCACCCGGAGCTCGGCGAGGAGGTGGCCGCCTACGTGACGCTGGCGCCCGGCGCGACCGCGACCGAAGAGGAGCTCGTCGCGCACGTGAAGTCCCAAGTGGCGCCGTACAAGTACCCGCGCAGCGTGGTGGCGATGGACGGCCTGCCGAAGACGGCGACCGGGAAGATCCTCAAGCGGGAGCTGGCCACGGCGCAGTGAGGCGGGGCCGGCCCCGGGCAGGGCCCGGGCTCTTGGTCCACAGGACCGCAGGTTTCCGTCAGAACCTGGGCCGTCGGCTCAGGTTCTTACCGAAACGCGCGGTCCGCGCGCGGCGACGGCGCGATCGGCGACGCCACGGGGAGCGCCGACAGCGCTGGGGTCGCTGACGGCTTTCAGTAGGCTCAGACTCACCACGTGGGCGCCATGGTGGATGAACCCGGCTCCCGGAGGGCGCGTCCCACGCGATACGCCCGTGGTCCGAGACCTCGACGGAATGGAATCCCGTGTCGACCTTCCAGACCCCCCAGTACACGATCGTCGAACTGCTGAACAAGGCTCAGTGCGGCGAGCTTCAGCTCCCCGACTTCCAGCGGCCTTATCGGTGGGACGACGAGCGCATCCGGTCCCTGCTGGTCACGATCCTCCGCGGGCACCCCATGGGCGTCATCATGACCCTCAAGACCGGAGGTCATAATGTCCGCTTCAAGCCGCGCCCCATCACCGGTATCGGCCACGAGGGCCTGAAGGAGCCCGAACTCCTTCTTCTGGACGGTCAGCAGCGCACCACATCGATGGTGCAGGCCCTCACGGGGGATGGCGTGGTGGACACGGAAGACGCGCGCCATCACAAGCTGAGGCGCCGATACTTCGTGGACGTGGTCAAGGCACTGGGCGATGTCCGGGAACAGGAGGACGCCGTCGTGTCTCTGCCGGACTCGGGCATCGTCACGGGGAACATCGGCCGAGACGTCGTGCTGGACGTGACGACGGAGGAGAAGCAGCACGCGGCGGGACTCATGCCTGCCACGGTCCTCTTCGACAGTGCACGCTGCTTCGCGTGGATGATGGGCTACCAGCAGGGCGCCCCGGAGCGGATGGCCGTCACCCAGCAGTTCCTCTCGACCGTGGCCCAGTCCGTGCAGACGTACAAGGTGTCCGCCATCGAACTCGACAAGGACATCTCCAAGGACGCTGTCGCCACCGTCTTCGAGAAGGTGAACACGGGCGGTCTGCGCCTCGACGTCTTCGAGCTCCTCACGGCCACTTTCGCGGGCGACGGCGCCTACTTCAAGGAGACGGGCGAGGACTTCCGTCTGGCTGAGGACTGGGCGCGCACCGAGGAGGTGCTCCACAAGTACCCGGTGCTCAAAGAAATGAGGAGCACAGACTTCCTCATGGCTGTCTCCGTGCTGATCACCCTGTCCAAGCGCCGCACAGCCCTGGCCGCCGGCAAGACGGGCAAGCAGGTGCCCCAGACCAGCGCCCGCCGTGAAGACATCCTCAGCATGAGTCTGGACGACTACCGGACCTGGGCTCCTCAGCTGCGGGAAGCCTTGCCTAGGGTGGCCAGGCATCTCCGCGATCTCCACATCCATGAGAGTCGGGGCATCCCGTACAGCTCGCAGGTCGTTTCGTTGATGATCGTCACCACCCTGCTGGGCGAGCGAGCTGAAGAGCACGCGGTGCGCGCGCGCTTGAACCAATGGTTCTGGTGCGGAGTTCTGGGCGAGCTCTACGGGTCTACGATCACGACCCAGCTGGCCAAGGACGCGGAGCAGTTGCCCGATTGGTCTCTGGCCAAGAGCTCTACCACTCCGGAGGCCATCATCCGCGCCAGCTTCGCGGAGTCACGTCTCGGTTCTCTGCGCTCACGGCAGTCCGCCGCCTACAAGGGCCTCTACGCGCTGATCATGGCGCAGCAGACCCCCGTGAAGGACTGGATGTTGGATCAGAAGCTTGACTTCCAGTCGTATGACGAGCTGCAGGTCGACATCCATCATGTCTTCCCCAAGAAGTGGTGCGAGGACAACGCGATCGAGTATTGGCGACGCGAGAGCATCATCAACAAGACTCCTCTGGCGAAGAAGACAAACATCCGCCTGCGGGGCGACTCACCCGCCGTCTACATCGACCGCCTGGATGCGAAGGGCCTCAGTGCGGAACAGGTGGACGCGCAGATTGCGACCCATGCGATTGACCCGGCGTTTCTCCGGGCAGGGGACTTCGACGGCTACTTCCAGGATCGTCGCCGTCGACTCGTGGACCTCATTGAGAGCGCCATGGGCAAGTCCGTCGTTCGCGACTGGGACGTTGATTCCGAATCAACGGATGCACCCGCGAACTTCAATGAGCCAGCGGCATCGACGGGCGGTGTCTCCATTGGGGGCGAGCCGACACCGGACAGGACCCTCTGATCCTATCGGAGGCGAACTGGCCCACCGCTCTCGGACCGGCTCATGAGGAGACGGCTCAGCTCTGCGCGCGGTACTCGGAGGCGAGCATCGTGTAGGTGACGCCGTCGATCCACCCGCGGGTGAGATGCAGCGGCTCCTCCTTGAGCGTGCCCTCGTGGCGCAGCCCCACCTTGGCCATGACGCGCAAGCTGGGCGCGTTGTCCGCGAAGGCCTCCGCCTCCACGCGGCGCACGCCCAGGCCGGTGAAGGCGAGGTCCAGCAGGGCGCGGGCCTGCGCGGCGACGGCGGCGTACGAACCGGTGCCGAGCACGTCCGAGGCAGCCAGGTAGTCGGCCAGGCGGTCCGGGTCCGAGGGCTCGCCGCCGGGCACCTTCACGAGGGAGCCGTCCGCGAGCTCGACGCGCATGTACTGAGCCTGGCTGCCCGTCTACGAGCCCGCGTCGGCGCAACGGGACTGGTAACCGGCCTGGCAGATATCGAACGTGTTGTCCGAGAGCATGAACGAGCCGATCACAAAGTCGCCCAGCTCGAGGGTGGCGACCTCCGCGCCCTTCTCCACGATCGTGCCCACGTACTCGTGGCCCATGCGGCGGTGGTCCACCTCGTTGTGGCCGCGGTAGGGCCACAGGTCCGATCCGCACACGCACGCGGCGGCCAGCTTGAGGACCGCGTCCGCGGGCTTCACGACGCGCGGGGTCTCCACGGTCTCCACGACGACGTCGCCCGGCGCGCGGATGACGACGGCCTTCATGGTGGCGGGAATCTCGGGGGCGGTGAGGGTGGGGGTCTCGGTGGTCATGGGGTGTCCTCTCGTCAGGTCCAGGGAATGTCGCGGAGAAGTCTCCCCCGCGCGCGGAACTCGGAGGCGAGCAGCGCGTAGGTGACGCCGTCGACCCAGCCGCGGGTGAGGTGCAGCGACTCCTCCCGGAAGGTGCCCTCGTGACGCAGGCCGACCTTCTCCATCACGCGCAGGCTGGGCGCGTTGTCTGCGAAGGCCTCCGCCTCCACGCGTCGCACGCCCAGGCCCGTGAAGGCGATCTCCAGCAGGGCGCCGGCGAGCTCGGTGGCGTAGCCCCGTCCGGCGTGAGCCGGGTCGATGGTCCACCCGATCTCCGCCTGCGCGTTCCGGGCCTCCTCGCGTGGCCCGCCCTGGCTCCACGCGTCCTGCACGGCCAGCTTCCCGACGCCGATGATCGCCTCATCCACGCGGACCGTCAGCCGGTCGCCGGTGGCGAGGTACTGCTCCCGCAGCTCGTCGGCCGAGCCGGCCCGCCCTGACGTCCACGTCCAGACCTCCTCGAGGCGGCAGAAGGCGAAGACGGCGGTCGCATCGTCAGCGGCGAACGGGGTGAGCGTCAGGCGCTCGGCGCGCAGCGGGAAGGCGACGCCGCGGCGCGCGGCGAGGGCGGCGAAGGGGGTGGGCATGGGGTCACGGTAGCGGCACGGGTGATGGGGCCCCGCCCCTACGCTCGGGGCATGAGGATCGAGCTGGCCCGTTTCCGCGTGGTGCCCGGCAAGGAGGAGCGCGCCCGGGCGTGGATGGACTTCCCCTGTGCGACCCCAAGGCGTTCCGGGAGACGCTGGAGCCGGAGCGCATGTACGTGGAGACGATCTTCTCCGAGGTGGTGGACGGGGTGACGTACCTGTCTTGGTACTCGGTGCAGGGGGAGGGCGCTGCAGATGCGCGGGCGTCCGCCCACTGGCTGGACGAGCAGCACGTGGTCTTCTGGCAGGAGTGCATCGACCCGGACTTCACCCCTCAAGACCTCGCCCCGGAGGTGCACGTGACCCCGGAGCGGGTCGAGGCGGCCATGCGGCCGCTGGACTGTAAGACAACAGCCCAACGCCCGATCCGTTCGCATGGATCCGCATGTGCAACGATCGGGCCGGATCGTTACCTAAGAGACGCCGGTGTGGACGCTTCCTGACGAACTGCGCCGAGCATCCTCACCCCACCGGGCGCAGCCGCTCCGTGGGCAGGGCCGGGGTGACGCTCGCGGCAGGGTTACCGACGTCGTCGGCCGGGTCGGACCGCCAGTCCTCAGCGCGCGCACGAGGGTGGCCATCAGCGTCCGACGGTCGTCCCGCCGAGGGATGAACCGACTGTAAGCCGGGTTCTGTACCCGTCAGCCCTTCCCGCGTGCATCGGCCCACTTCTGCCAGCGGTCGAGGATCATCGGCACGGCGGTCTCCCGCCACCACGGGAGGTGGATCAGCGCCTGGCTCATGCCGCCCACGTTGCAGCGGTCCATGTTCACGCTCACTCGGTCATAGGGCGTGGCCTCGGTGAGGATCTCGTCGATCGCCCCGTCCACGAGGCCCTTGAGCTCGTCACGCGACGCCGGCGGCGGCTCACGCGCGAACCGCACCCGGAGTTCGGTCCACAGGCCGACGGACCCTCGGAGCCCGTACTGCTCGGGGTGCTCGCGGAGCAGATCCCCGACCGTCGTCGGCTCCCAGCTTTCCGGGAGTCGCCCCTCTTCTGCTTCTTCCTGCGCAGCGGCCAGTGCGACCATCCAGGCTCGAGCTGCCTTGATGTGGGGGCGGGGGGCCTGCGTGGGTGAGGTTCAGCGGCGGGCGCCACGCCGTGATCACGTGCTTCTCGACGTCACCGAGGGCCACGGGCACTTCGGGCACCCAGACGCGAAGGACCAGGTGGTCGACCATCCACCTGGTCAGCGCTTCTTCCGAGCGCTCGCTGAGGTCGAAGGTCGCCGGACTCTTGCTGGAAGGCTTGCCCCCGGCCCGCGGCACCGGCCAGAGGAGCGCCGAGTGCTCCAGCAGCGCTGCGAACGTCCTGCGCACGGTGGACCGGCCGGTCTTGCCCGTGCCGAAGTGCTGCCGCACATCCCTGGCGGCCAGACTCCGCTCGGCCTTGCCGACGTACAACAAGCCGTCCGCCCCCACCGGCACCTCAGGTCCGAGCTCTCGACGCACACGGGACACGTCCTTCGCGTACACGGCGTAGAGGCCTGGGGCGTCCGGGACAGCGCCGCCCTCCTCCGACCAACCGGTCACGCCCCACTCCGGGCCACCGTCCCCGAAGAGATGCAGCTCGAACACCGGCCCGTGGCCCAGAGTGCGCACCGCGTCCTGGACGGCCGCGTCCATGCGCGCCGGCGTCAGTTCGTACGTCATGGCTCCATGGTGGCGAACAGCCGGACGCGTTAGCGGCCCACAGCTGTGCTCGGGGTGCCCCGCTCGCCACAGCACGGCATCATGGCCCCATGGTCTCCGCCCCGTTGCCGTTCCGCCGCTGGGAGACCCCAGCAGGGCTGGCACCTTCGCTGATCTTCGAAGACGGGGTCGGCCCTGGGATCTACGTCCTCGAGTTCTCGAACGGGGATCAGTACGTGGGCCAAAGCATCCATCCCGCCACCCGGTTCGCGAGCCACCGCCGGCGGTGGCAGGACATCGTGGCCGTGAACTTCACCCCGGTGCCTCCGGAGGAGTTGGATCGGGTCGAACAGGCCATGATCACGGAGAAGCGACGCGCAGACGTCCGCCTTCGCAACCGCACGCTGCTCGCCCAGCCATTCGGAGACTCCCCCCTCGACTTCATCGTCACCCAGGAGGAACAGGCCGCGTGGATCGGGGATGATCCCATGAACGTGGAGCGGGAGATCGCCCCGCAGCGGATCGTTGAGGCCCGCGCCCGACGACGCACGGACAGAGGGCGCCTCCCTGAACCGGTCCGGGAGCACCCGCATCTCGCGGAGGCCGTCGACTCGATCGCCGGCTACCTGTACTACGTGATCCCCCTCCCCACGGAGACGGAAGGGCGCGGATGGGTGCTCAGCGCGTGGCCCTCCACGAACCGTGCGCGGAGCCACCGCCGGTTCGCGACCCTGAGCATCCAGAAGGTGGAGATGCTGTACCTCTACGAGGCCCGGACCGAGGACGGCGAGTGGGAGCAGACCATGGTTCTGAACGTCCACGACTCCTTGGAGATCGACGACGAACTCCGCCCCCTCTTCTTTCAGACCGCTTATCGCACGACTGGCCCGGTGTGGACCACCGCCGTTCACGGGTGGGAGGACATCGGCGTTCTCCTCGGCCACCCCGCAGTGCTCCTCGCCGCACGCAAGCTGGCTCTCTCGCAGCTGCGGAAGGGACGGGCGATGTTCTCTCGAGCCCACAGCTGGGCCCTCGCCGACGCGGCGTTCGCGCACATCGGGGACGTGCTGGACGAGTGGGCCACGGCCGGAAACGACCGAGCGGCTCGCCCCGGCTCGTGATTGGATGAAATTCGATTCCATGCAGCGGACTGAGGAGTAACCACCATGCCCGTCGAGATGAAGATGTGGCGCATGGACCAGCACGGTGCACCCCGTCCGCTGGACCAGGCCCGCATGCCTTCGGAGGCCGAGCTCCAGCGGTTCCTCGTCAAGGACCCCACGCTCCTTGGTGAGCCGCTGCTGGTGATCGGACGCGAGGTTCCCACGCCCTACGGCACCCGCATCGACATCCTCGCGATGGACGGGGAGGGCAATCTCCACGTCCTCGAGCTGAAGCGCGACCGCACTCCCCGAGCAGTGGTGGCCCAGATCCTCGACTACGCCTCGTGGACCTCCCAGCTCCCGCGAGAGGAGATCCGGGACATCGCACGGCGTCACCTCGGCACGGACCTGGAGACCGCCTTCGACGAGACCTTCGGTTCGAGCCTTCCGGACGAGCTCAACGGCGAGCAGCGCCTGACCATCGTGGCCGCCACCCTGGACAGCAGCTCCGAACGGATCGTGGCCTACCTGCGCACCTTCGGGGTCCCCATCAACGCCGTCTTCTTCTCCTATCTCGAGGACGAGGATCGCCGGTACCTCGCCCGTTCGTGGCTCGTCAGCTCCGACGAGACGACCGCTGCGTCCACCGCCGCCACGGACCGCGCGAAAAAGGCAGCATGGAACGGGGTCGACTGGTACGTGGTCTACGACCGCGAATGGGAGGACGCCCGCCGCTACGGCTTCGTCTCTGCTGGCGGCGGGCGATTCTACACACGGACCCTGCGCAACGTCCCTGTGGGCGCCCGCATCTGGGTCCACATCCCGCAGACGGGCTACGTGGGTGTCGGGAAGACGACGGGGCCCGCGATGCGCTTCGACGAGGCCATCCTGCCCACAGCCGAGGGCGAGCAAGCACTTGATGCTCTCCCCCTGAAGGGCGAGTACCGCCACGCCTCCGAAGCTAGTGACGACAACACCGAATGGGTGCTCCCCGTGCGGTGGATCGACACCAGGCCCGCCTCGGAGGCCTACTGGGAGAAGGGCATGTTCGCCAACCAGAACAGCGCCTGCAAGCTCCGCCAGGAGTTCACGCTTGCTCGCCTGGCGGAGGAATTCGACGTTGAGAGCCCCCAGTCCCGGCGGGGGTAGACCACCCGACGTGACCACGGCGACAGATGGCCTTGACGCCTCGAATGTGAGCGATCCATGTCCGAGGCCCCGCAGCTTGCCACTGCCACACGGGGGGACCTCAGGTCTGACTGGCACCATGTAGGAGGCCGAGTGTAGGCCGCGCATCCTGACACTCGTCCCTTCAGCCCGTTGCTGAGCAGGTGCCACAGCTGGTACCCACGCGCCGAGCCCTGCGGCATGCTTGGACCATGACGCGAACGGACGGCGAGCAGCCGGAGGACACCTCCGGCGACGACAGGCCTCAGGGACACCTCGACCCTCGGGAGTGGCGGATTCGCCTCGAGAATGCCCTCGACTTCCCTGCCACTGTGCGCGAGGCCCTGGACGCCGTGCGGGCAGCGTCCATCAAGACGCTGGAGACGAATGAGCAGAGCCGTCAGACACACGACTGGCTTCTCAGGAAGAAGATGGAGGTCATCGAAAGGGAGCTCGACAAGCCGGACCTCACGCGGGAGGACCGCGACCATCTGATGGCCATGGTGGACGACCTCATTGAGCGCGCCAACGCCAAAGATGAAGAGAACCGGCGCTTTCTCGCCGGCCTGACGCATGGGGGAATGAACGCGGCCGTAACTATTGCGGGCCTTGCCATAGGCACAGCCGGCGTCGTCGCAGTTACTGCCATCGCTGGCCCAGACGGTCTTAGGCAGGTCGGCCAGCTTCTGCCACAGATCGCTCAGCGGGCCCTCCGGAAGTAGTCACCCGCTACGCCGCGCTTCCTGCCTTCGACGGCGCCCCGGTGCCGTTTTCCACCTCGGCCCGCCGCCGGACGTCGGCCAACACGGCCACCACGGCGTCGGCCGCCTCGCCGGGATACACGGCGTCCACCCCACCCATCGCCAGATAGGGGTCCTCGTAGAGGCGCCCAGGAGACACCACACCGTTGCGGACCAGGTCGTCCACGAGCATGCGAGTGAAGTGGATCTGGTCAGCGTTCCACCGCCCCTCATCCAGGAAGCCTGCCAAGGCCTCCTCGGCGGCGCTGCGGTCCAGGCCGACCAGGCCTCGGATGAACACACCGAGTTCGTCCCCGGCCTGGTCGCGGACCCAGTCCAGTTCGGGACGCTCCGACCCGCCTGCCTCCACCAGCATGCGGCCGAGCTCGTCCAGGTCCGCCTCCGTCAAGGGCTGATTGCCGCGAAGCTTCCGCAGAGCCAGGGTGTCCCGCTCGCCCTGCAGGAAGGCCCTCGCCTTCCGCCGGTAGCGCTCCCAGTCCATGCCGGGCCTGGACGGCACGATCACCACTTCACTGGAGTCCAGGAGGGTGTCCACGAAGTCGGTGTAGACGGGGGACGAGGTTCGCCGGGGCAGCAATGCCACGAGGTCACGCAGACCCTCGCGCAGGGCCTCGACGTCTGCGAGCCCCGCGTCCTCCCACCAGAGGTCTTCGGCCACGCGGGACAGCAGGTCCTCCTTCTGCTTCACAGCGGGGATGCGCACCTGGCTCAACACAGCCCCGGCGATGTCCTGGATCGCCGTTCGGCACCGTTCGGCCGTGGTGAGGTCCTGGTCCAGGTCGGCGAGCTGCCAGCGCAGGGTGAGTAGATCGAAGCGTTTGGCGGCCTCGTCGGGGTCGCGCACCGCGGAGGGCAGTCCTGCCACGTGCTCGGCGAGTTCCTGGACGTCCTCGGCGCTCACGCGCCCCCAGGCTGCGGCGTCGGACCAGCGCTCCACCTGACGCCGGTGCTTGCGCACCAGGAGGTTCTGCCCGGGCATGGCCGCCACATAGGAGTGCAGCCAGTCGGCGTGACTGCGGCGCACGGCGTCGGCTGTCGCCTCCCGTTCGCTCCCCGGTTCGGTCTGTGCATCCAGAGCCGCGACGACGGCGGCCCGCGTCTCGAAGATCTGCTGGGTGAGGGGTTTCGGCTGGGATGCTTCCCGTTCGGGAAGGTCCTGGTTGAAGTACTCGAGATTTCCGCCGACGTCGATGACGGTGAAGGAGGTCTTGTCCCGCCCAGGACCGAAGAGGTCAGGGCGCAGGCGGGTGCCGCGGCCGAGCATCTGCCAGAACTTAGTCTTGGAGTGGACCACCTTGAACAGCACGAGGTTGACCACGTCGGGGATGTCCACGCCGGTGTCGAGCATGTCCACGCTGATGGCCATCTGGGGCATCTTGTCCGGGTCGGAGAAGTCGTCCAACAGGGCGCCGCTGTAGGCGGTCTTGCTGGTGATCACGCGGGCGAAGCCGCCGCCCAGTTCGGGGAAGCGCTCGTTGAACCGGCGCTCGATGAACTCGGCGTGCCGCTGGTTCTTGGCGAAGACGATCGTCTTCCCCAGCCGGTCTCCATCGGCCACCTTCTGCCCGCGCTCCATGAGCAGCTCGAGCACCTTGTCCACGGTGTCGTCGTTGAAGAGGAAGGCGTTGATCTCCTGGGAGTCCACGTTCTCCGGAGGTCCGTCCTCGCCCCAGTCGAGGGCATCCCACTCGGCCTTCTCCTCCTCGGAGAGGTCGTCGTAGCGGATGCCCCGGCGGAGGAACTCGGTCCCGGCAGACACCCCCTCCGGCGGCACCAGGTAGCCCTGCTCCACGGCCTCGGCGAGGTCGAAGGCGAAGGTGGGGACGCCGTCTTCGAGGTGGAAGAGGCGGTAGGTGTTGCGGTCCACCTCGTCCTTGGGGGTGGCGGTGAGGCCGATCAGGAGGGAGTCGAACCAGTCGAAGATGGCCCCGTACTTCTGGTAGACGGAGCGGTGGGCCTCGTCGATGATCACGAGGTCGAAGTGCCCCGCGCCGAAGCGGCGGGGTCCGTCCTGCCCGTCGCGCTGGAGCAGGTTGAGCATGGTGGGGTAGGTGGCGGCGTAGATACGCCCTTCGGCGGTCCTGTCATTGAGCAGGTTGACGACGGTCTCGTGCGGCAGGTGCCTCGTGAAGTTCTCGGCGGCCTGTTTCACCAGGGCGGTGCGGTCGGCGAGGACGAGGACGCGCTTGACCCACTTGGCACGCAGCAGCTGGTCGACGAGGGCGATGGCGGTGCGGGTCTTGCCGGTTCCGGTGGCCATGACGAGCAGGGCGTCGCGTTGGCGGGCGGTGAAGGCCTCGCCGACGGCGCGGATCGCCTCGAGCTGGTAGGGGCGCCCGGCGATCTCGGTTTTGGGAAGCACGGTGGCGAGGTCCTGGCGAGCGGTGCGGCGCTGGATGAGCCGCTCGAGTTCGTCTGCCGTGAGGAACCCCTCGATCTCACGGGGTGGGTAGCCCCCAGCGGGGCCGAAGGCGGCGTCATCCCAGAGCCAGTGCTCGTAGCCGTTGCTGTAGAAGATCAGCGGACGGCGGCCGTACTGCGCTTCGAGGGCGTCCGCGTAGCGGCGGGCCTGCTCCTGGCCTTCGTGGGGGCTACGGGTGGTGCGCTTGGCCTCGAGGACGGCAAGGGGAAGGCCGTCGGCACCCCAGAGGACGTAGTCCACCCGGCCGGTGCCGCCCTGGGTGGGCAGTCCGGTGACGGGGTATTCGCGGTCGCGGTCCTGGTCGAGGGGCCACCCGGCTTCGTGGAGGAGCAGGTCGATGTAGAGGGTGCGGGTCTCGGCCTCGGCGTAGTCGTAGGCGTGGAGGTCGGTGAGCTCACTGGCAGCCGCGGCTGCCTGGGCGGCGGCGATCTGCTCCCGCAGGGCGGCGATCTCCGCTTCGTAGGCAGCGGCCTGCTGCTCGCTCTCCTCGCGAAGGCGGGCGTTGGCCTCGTCCTGGGCCTTGAGCCGGGCGATGACCGCGTCGAGCTGTTCGACGGGCATGGCTGCCTGGCGCGGGGCCCGTGCGGGGTCGAACTGCGCCTTGGTGGGGACGGCCTCGGGGTGGGGGCCGTGGTGGAAGGCCGTCCAGACGAGCACGTGGAAGAGCTCACGGAGGATCGTCAGGGCAGCCCGGGAGTCCAGGGCGAGGTCCTTGTGGACGGCGTTGTTCCCCGCCTTGCGGAGGAAGTTCAGCTTGTCCACGATGCCCCGCCCGGCAAGCGTGCTGAAGGCGGGGGCGTTGATGCGGCCGGCGAGGTCGGTGCTGTAGGGGTCGTCCAGGCCACGGGTGGCGTAGAGGAACTCCACGATCCGCTCGACGGAGCGTCGGGCGTAGAAGGCGGCGGCGCGCGGGTCCGTGGTGAGGTAGGCCTCGGCCTGGGCGGCATCCCGATGGACGGCGGGGAGCGCCTGCGCCACCCAGTCCATGTTGCTTGCCATCGGCTCCTCCTTCGGTGCACGCCGCCACGCTGCGGCTGGGCTCTATCCTGCCGGGTTCACAGCTCGCCGCGGAATGCCCGGTACTGCAGGGACGCGAACAGCTCGTCCTCGAGGGCCAGCGCCCGCTCGATCCGCTCCCGTTGCGCGTCGATCTTCGCGACGACGGCGGCGAACTCGCGCTGGACGGAGACGGGTGGGATAGGAATCATGACCTGACCGAGCGCCTTCTGATTGACCTTGAATGTTCCATTGGTCGTCCGGGCCGCAGAAAGGATCTGCCGACGAACAAAGGGTTGACCCCACGCCGCCTCGAAAAATCGAGGATCCACTCTCGAAGTATCCAGCTCGGCAGCGATCACCGTATCCGGAAAAACAATCCCCTCGCCAGATTTCCCAGAAAATACCCCCACGCCGACAAGATTTTTATTTCCATTCCCACGCGCCAGGAGAAAATCATCAAGATGGACACGTTTCGCCCCTGAGGGAACCTCTCTAAATGCCCCACGCTTGATAAGCCTTGGATCAAATCGAGATTGAGTAACCGATGAGAGCGTGAGAACATCTTCTTCATGCAGTCCCCCTCGGTCGGGTGACTGCCCATTGCGAAGAGACAACCATGCTTCAGAAGCTGGCACCAGTTCCCCCGGAGCCTGTCGGGAGAAATCCTGGAATACCGCATGTATGAACAGATTCAGCCCTCGCAATTGCGCACGGCGACGCGACCGCCGCGCATCGGCCCGGTCCAGGATCGCCGCGATGCGCCGCTGCTCATCGAGTGACGGCAGTTCGGGAACGTGGAGACTCACAAAATCTTTTACCGATGTGCGACGCCTCCTCGGCACACTGCCAAATGCAACTGAATCATACCTCGCCACCATCCCTGGAGCAGAGAGAATCCTGTAGACATAGGATTCATCCAGCCCCTCTCGCACCCTAAATGTCGGATAGAGGGGGCTCGCCACCCCACTGAAACCTAGGTCATTCATTGCGAGAGCGCCAGCCCACAGCAAGTATGGATTAAATGCAAAAGTCCCAGGCTGGATAAGCTTATATCTTGAGGTGTCCTCTGTCGCAAGCCTTTTGCTGAAACGCTCACCCTGAAGAACGAACCCCCTCTTCTCCGTCAGAGTAAGAACCGGAATTTCCTCATGACCCCCGGGGCGTTCCGAAATTTCAAAGAGCAGATCTCCCACCGTCTTCACTGCAGCATCGCCTTCAGCTCGGCGGTCCCCGCGGCGATCTCCGCGTCGAGCTTCTCGAGGTCCGCGAGGATCTCCAGCGGGTCCCGGTGCTCGACCTCCTCGACCTCGATCTCCTTGTACCGATTGATCGAGAGGTCGTACCCCTGCTCCACGATGTCCGCCTTGGGCACCAGGAAGGACTGCGCGGTCCGCGGCCGGTCCTTCTCACCTGCCAAGTCCTGCCAGCGCTGCAGCACATCCGGCAGGTCGTTCGCCTCGGTCGGGTTCCGCTTGTCGTCCAGGCTGAACCCGTCCGCACGGACGTCGTAGAACCACACGTCGTCCGTGCCCCCGGAATCCGTGCGCTGGAAGAAGAGGATCGCCGTCGAGACCCCCGCATACGGCTTGAACACGCCCGAGGGGAGCTTCACCACAGCCTCCAGGCGCTGGTCCTCGACCAGCATCCTCCGCAGGTCCTTATGGGCCTTCGTGGAGCCGAACAACACCCCGTCCGGGACGATCACCGCCGCACGGCCCCCCGGCTTCAACAGCCGCAGGAACAGGGCCAGGAACAGCAGCTCCGTCTTCTTCGTCTTCACCACACGCTGCAGATCCGCGCTCACTCCCGCGGCATCCAGCGAGCCGGCGAACGGGGGATTGGCGAGGATCAAGCTGTACTTGCCAGCGTCGTCGTCGCTGGCCCCCTGCGCCAGGGAGTCCCGGTACGCGATGTCCGGGGCCTCCACCCCGTGCATCAGCATGTTCATGCTCGCGATGCGCAGCATGGTGCTGTCGAAGTCGTACCCGTGGAACATCCGCCGGTTGAAGTGCAGGCGAGCATGCGCGTTGTAGAACATGTCCGGGTGCGTCTCCCGGAGGTGCTCCGCCGCACCCACGAGGAAGCCCGCCGTGCCACAGGCCGGGTCCACGATGACGTCATCCGGGGTGGGTGCCGTCATCTGAACCATGAGGTCGATGATGTGCCGCGGCGTGCGGAACTGGCCGTTGACGCCCGCCGAGGCGATCTTCGAGAGCAGGTACTCGTAGAGGTCACCGGTGGTGTCTCGGTTGCCCATCGGCAGCTGGTCGATCAGATCCACCGCAGTGGAGAGCATGCGTGCGTTCGGGATGGTGAACCGGGCATCCCGCATGTGATGCGCGTACGTGGAGTCCTCACCGCCCACCTGCTGGCCCAGCTGCCGCAGGAACGGGAACACCTCCCGGTCCATGCGGGAGAACATCGTCTCCGCGGACTCGTTCTTCAGCTGCTGCCAGCGCAGATGCTGCTGCTCAGGGCCGAAGACCGGGTTCTCCACCGGCTGGCTCGTGCGCCGCGCCTTGGCCTCAGCCTGCGCCTGCCTCTCGTCCAGGCGACGGAGGAAGAGCAGGTAGGTGATCTGCTCGATCACCTCCAGCGGGTTGCTGATGCCGCCCGTCCAGAAGGCGTCCCAGACGCGGTCGACCTGGTTCTTGAGCGCTCCGGTAATCACGGGTCACATGCTACCGCGATTATCCCTGTCCTCAATCTCGTCTTCGTAGTCAGCCAGAACCTTTCTTAGGTATTCAGCCTTCTTACGATCCTTAAACTCTTTTCGGTTCCCAAGAGCGACCCCCCCGAAAATAGCTGCCAGGAGGAGAATGACACCGATGGCCCAGATGGCCTGCTGACCAGCAGGAAGGAAAAAACCAGAAAGCAACGCGAAGAGGCCGCTTGTAAAAGAGCTGGTAACGAAAGCAAGCGTCAGATCATAGCCCACCTTGGCGGATGCCTCAAGCGCGTCAAGCTGACGTCGGATGTGCCGTGCCTGAAGCTTGAGTCGCCTGCTATCAAGGCTCCTGGGGTCGGGGATCAGGTATCCGTGCTCATGGTGGCTATAATCAATAGCCTTCTCACTCGACTCGTTGTCGAACTTTTCGATCTCCACCCAGCTCCTCCTAGAACCCGCCCGAACCCCCGCCATCCTGTGCGAGGTTGCTGAAGCGACTGTAATGCCCCTGGAACCCCACCACAATCGTCTTCGTGGGCCCGTTGCGGTGCTTGGCCACGATCAGGTCGGCCTCGCCGGCGCGCGGGGACTCCTTGTCGTACACGTCCTCGCGGTGCAGCAGGATTACCATGTCCGCGTCCTGCTCGATCGACCCGGACTCGCGCAGGTCAGACACCTGCGGCCGCTTGTCCGTCCTCTGCTCAGACCCACGGTTCAACTGGCTCAACGCGATCACCGGCACGTCGAGCTCCTTGGCCAGCAGCTTCAAGGCACGCGAGAACTCGGCGACCTCCTGCTGACGGGACTCGACCTTCTTGCCCGAGCTCATGAGCTGCAGGTAGTCCAGCACCACCATCTTGAGGTTGTTCTTCTGCTTGAGCCGCCGGCACTTGGCGCGGATCTCCATCATGGTCATGTTCGGGGAGTCGTCGATGAAGAACGGCGCCTCGTTCAGCCGCCCCACGGTCGCGGCGATCTTGGACCACTGGTCGTCCCGGATGGTGCCCTTGCGCAGGTCCTGCAGCGCGATCGTCGCCTCGGCGCTCAAGAGCCTCATGGCGATCTCGTTCTTGCCCATCTCGAGGCTGAAGAACACGGTGGCCATGTTGTGGTGGATGGCCGCGGCCCGCGCGAAGTCCAGCGCGAGCGTGGACTTGCCGACGGCGGGGCGCGCCGCGATCACGATCATCTGGCCGCCGTGCAGGCCCTGCGTCAGCTCGTCGAAGTCGTAGAAGTCGGTGGGGACGCCCGTCAGGCCCTCCCCCTGGTTGCCGGCCGCCTCGATCTCGTCGACGGCGTGCTCCATGATCTCCGCGAGGCGCACGTAGTCCTCGGACTGGCGGTTCTCCGCCACCTTGTAGATCTCGGACTGCGCCTCGTTGACGATCTCCTCGACCTCGCCGTCTCCCTGATACCCCAGCTGGGTGATCTTGGTGCCCGCGGTCACGAGGCGGCGCAGGACGGCCTTCTCCGCCACGATCTCCGCGTAGAAGCTCGCGTTGGCGGCGGTGGGCACGGACTGGATGAGCTCGTGCAGCACGGCGGGGCCGCCCACACGGCTCAGCTCCTGGCGCTTGTTCAGCAGGTCCGCCACGGTGACGGCGTCCGCGGGCTCACCGCGGCCGTAGAGGTCGATGATCGCCTCGTAGATCATCTCGTGGCTGGGCCGGTAGAAGTCGTGGCCGCGCAACAGCTCCACCACGTCCGCGATTGCGTCCTTGGAGAGCATCATGCCGCCCAGCACCGACCGCTCCGCCTCCAGGTCCTGGGGCGGCAGGAAGCGTTCAGAGGAACGGCCGCCGTCGTAGGAGCCCGAGTCTCCGTAGTTCTCAGTCAACGTCCGGAGACTCCCTTCCCACAGCCCGCACGACGGCGGCCCTCGCCGGTCTTCCCGGCCCTGATTCCTCTGTTGTCACCGCCCGTGCCGCCGCATCCTCCTGCAGGCGGACGGTGCGACGGTCCCCGGGGCGACGGTCCGAGCGGATGCGCGCCTGTCAGTGGTCACCTGCGGCCAATACCCGCCCTCGCGTTGGGGATACCACGCGACACTACGCGCGCCGTGGAGGCTGGGCAACCGCGTTTCCCACAGGCCTTGTGGATAACGTGTGGATTCGGCGGCGTGTCGTGTGGATCGCCTGGGGACCGCGCTGGGGACAACCGCTCGACCGCTCCCATAATCCCGCTCTGACCTGGGACGATGCGATCCCCAGAGCTGTGGAGGAAGATTCTCCACCCCCCTTTCGGCCCCGTCAATCCAACTTGACAGCACCCTCGTTTGCACCCTCATCACACCGCCTGGTACACGCCTATCCACACCGTCGTCCACACCCTCCACATCTGTGGACAACTCCTGTGGACAAGGTGCCCCGATCTGGGGACGGCGAAGTTGACAGCGTCTGCGCACGGCCCCGGGTCCTCCCCGTGCCCACCTCTCCCGGCCGCCCCGGACCGCCCGGCACCGATGACTCACGCACGTCAGTGACCCGCCCCAGAGTCATTGGACGGAACGCGAGCACGGTGCTTGGGTGGAACCCGTCGTCGTGTCGTCCGCCACAGTGAGGAGTCCGCCGTGCCCCCGGCCACCACCGCCCCCTCCCCGGCCTCGCTCCCCCTCGACGGCGTTCTCGTCGCCGACTTCTCCCGCGTCCTCGCCGGCCCGCTCGCCACCATGACGCTGGCGGACCTCGGGGCGCGCGTCATCAAGGTGGAGCACCCCGAGCGCGGCGACGACACCCGCGGCTGGGCCCCGCCCCGCTCGGTGACGGGCGCCACCTACTTCGAGTCCGCGAACCGCAACAAGGAGTCGGTCGGCTGGGACCTGAAGGACCCCGAGGACCAGCGGCGGGCCGCCGCCCTGGCCGCCCGGGCCGACGTCGTGGTCCACAACCTCAAGCCCGGCACCATGGAGCGCCTCGGCCTGGGCTACGACGACGTCGCGCGGGAGAACCCGTCCGTGGTCTACGCCGCCGTCTCCGGCTTCGGCGACCGCGAGGGCCGGGACCTGCCCGGCTACGACTTCATCGTCCAGGCCGCGGGCGGGCTCATGAGCATCACCGGCGAACCGGACGCCCCGATGAAGGCGGGCGTCGCCCTGGTGGACGTGCTCACGGCCAAGGACCTCACCGCCGGCGTGCTCGCCGCCCTGCTGCGCCGCGAGCGCACCGGGGAGGGCGCGCACCTGCGGCTGAACCTGCTCTCCTCGCTGCAGGGGGCGCTCGCCAACCAGGGCCAGGCCTGGCTCGGCGCCGGCGTCGTCCCGCGGCGGATGGGCAACGACCACCCCTCGATCGCCCCCTACCAGCTGCTGGCGTGTCGGGACGCGCCGCTCGCCGTCGCCATCGGCAACGACGCGCAGTTCCGCACCTTCGCCGCGGCCCTCGGCGTCCCCGAGCTCGCCGAGGACCCGCGCTTCACCACGAACACGGACCGGGTCGAGCACCGCGAGGAGCTGCGCACCGCCCTGGAGGACGCGCTCTCGGCCGAGACGGCGGCCCACTGGCGGGACGTGCTGCAGGCCGAGCGGCTCCCGGTCGGCCTCGTGTCCACCGTCGCCGAGGGCGTCGAGCTGGCCGAGTCCCTCGGCCTCGAGCCGACCGTCGAGGTCCAGGACCGCTCCGGCGCCCCCGCCGGCCGGCAGTTCCGCCACCCGGTGCAGTGGGACCCGCCCGTGGCGCACCCGCGTCACGCGCCCCCCGCGCTCGGTGCGGACACGGCGGCCGTCAACACCTGGCTCGACGCCCGCTGACCACCCCGCAGAGAGGACCCCCGCCATGACCACCCCGTTCCACGCCGAAGCCGACTCGTTCCTCGGCCGCGCCGACGTCGTCGGCCTGGACTCCCTGTTCTCCGCCGAGGAGAAGGCCGTCGCACTGAAGGTGCGCGGTTTCGTGGACGAGCACATCCGCCCGCACATCGCCCGCTGGTACGACGACGCCGTGTTCCCGCGCGAGATCGTCCCCGAGCTGGGCCGCCTCGGCGTGCTCGGCATGCCCTACGAGGGCCACGGCATGCCCGGCCGCTCGGCGGTGGAGTACGGCCTCGCCGCCCAGGAGCTCGAGGCCGGCGACTCCGGCCTGCGCACCTTCGTCTCCGTGCAGGGCTCGCTCGCGATGGGCGCGATCCACAAGCACGGCTCCGAGGAGCAGAAGGCGCAGTGGCTGCCGCGCATGACCATCGGCGAGGCGGTCGGCTGCTTCGGCCTCACCGAGCCGGGCGCCGGCTCGGACCCGGCCTCCATGACGACGACGGCCCGCCAGGAGCCCGGCGGCGACTGGGTGCTCGACGGGGTCAAGCGGTGGATCGGGCTGGCCACGCTGGCCGACGTCGCGATCATCTGGGCGCAGACCGGTGAGCCCGGCGACGGGCGCGGGGTGCGCGGTTTCGTGGTCCCCACGGACACCCCCGGCTTCCGCGCGGAGGCGATCACCCAGAAGCTGTCCATGCGGGCCTCGGTGCAGTGCGAGATCCACCTCGACGGCGTGCGCCTGCCCGCCTCGGCGATGCTGCCGGCCGACTCCGCCGTCGGGCTCAAGGGCCCCTTCCAGTGCCTCAACGAGGCCCGCTACGGGATCATCTGGGGCGCGATGGGCGCCGCCCGCGACTCCTTCGACGCCGTCCTCGACTATGCGATGCAGCGGCAGCAGTTCGGGGTGCCGCTGGCCTCCCACCAGCTGACGCAGGCCAAGCTCGCGGACATGGCCGTGGCCATCGGCAAGGGCTACCTGCTGGCGCACCAGATCGGCCGCGCCAAGGACGCCGGCCCGCTCACCCCCGCCATGATCTCCGCCGGCAAGCTGGACAACTGCCGCGTGGCCATCGGCATCGCGCGGGAGGCCCGCGAGATGCTCGGCGGCAACGGCATCACCCTGGAGCACTCGCCGCTGCGGCACGCGAACAACCTCGAGTCCGTGCGCACCTACGAGGGCACGGACGAGGTCCACCAGCTGACGCTCGGCCGGCACCTCACGGGCATCGGCGCGTTCGCCCCGGCCCGCTGAGCCCCGCGCCCGGGCTCAGGCGTCGTCGGCGGGCGCCTCGGGCGCCGGGGCCTCCTCGGCGACGGACGCGAGGATCGGGGTGGCCGGCAGCTTCCGCACGCGCTTGGGGCGGCGGGCGCGGGCGGGGATGAGGGCGCGCATGTTCTCGGTCTTGCCGAAGCAGAGCAGCCGGTCGCCCTCCTCGAGGACCTTGGTGTCCGCGGGGTTGGGGAACACGCAGGTGCCGCGGTGCAGGGTGAGCACCTGCAGGTCCTTCGCGAGCAGCCCGGAGTCCTCGATGGACTGGCCCACCCAGCCGGAGCCGGCGTGCACGGTGATCTCACCGACCCCGTACCCGGTGGACACGGCCAGGCGCTGGCGCACGTCGATGTCCGGGAAGCCGGCCTGGTCCGCCACGTAGTCGATGATCGCGCCGGCCACGTCCAGGTCCGTGGCGGCCTCGATGCCCTGCAGCCCCGGCGAGGAGTTCACCTCCATGACCAGCGGGCCGTGCTCGCCCTCGAGCATGTCCACGCCGGCCACCCGCAGGCCCATGATGTGGGCCGCCCGCACGGCGGTCTCCGCGTACTCGGGCGAGAGCTCGACGCGCTCCACGGTGCCGCCGCGGTGCACGTTGGAGCGGAACTCGTCCCCCTGGGCCCGGCGGCGCATCGCGGCCACCACGCGGTCCCCCACCACGAGCGCGCGGATGTCCGTGCCCTTGGACTCCTCCACGAACCGCTGGATGAGCACCTGCTGGTTGGTGCCGTGCAGCGTCTCGATGATCGCCTCGGCCACCTTCTTGGTCGGCGCCAGGATCACGCCGATGCCCTGGGTGCCCTCAAGCAGCTTGATCACCACGGGCGCCCCGCCCACCATGTCGATCGCCGTGGACACCTCGCCGCGGTTGCGCACGAACACGGTGGCGGGCATGTCGATCTCGTGGCGGGAGAGGATCTGTGTGGCCCGCAGCTTGTCCCGCGAGTTCATGATCCCGGCGGCCGTGTTGGGCGTGTAGACGTCCATCTGCTCGAACTGGCGCACCACGGCGGTGCCGAAGTAGGTCACCGAGTTGCCGATGCGCGGCAGCACGGCGTCGTAGCCGGACAGGGGGCGGCCGCGGAACATCAGATCGGGCTCGTCCGAGCTGAGGTCGATGCCGAAGCGCAGGGTGTCCAGGACCTTCACCTGGTGGCCGCGCTCGAGCGCCGCGGTCTTGAGGCGCTGCGTCGAGTAGGCGCGCAGGGAACGGGAGAGGATGGCGAGCTTCATGACCGCTTTCCTGGGAGGATGAGGGGCGTGTCTGAATCTAAGCACACGGCCCCGGCCCCCCACGGCGTGCCCCCCACCGACGACGGCGCCGCTCGCCCGGGGCTGGTGGGCTGGCGCGAATGGGTCGGCCTGCCTGCCGCCCACACCCCCTGGATCAAGGCCAAGATCGACACCGGCGCCCGCACCTCGGCGCTCCACGCCTTCGGCATCGAGCGGTTCACCCGCGACGGCGCCGCCTGGGTCCGGTTCGAGGTGCACCCGTGGCAGACCTCGGCGGCGGACGCGCGGACGGCCGAGCTGCCGGTGGCCGACCTGCGCACGGTCCGCTCCTCGAACGGCGAGGCGCAGGAGCGCGTCGTCGTCGTGATGCCGCTGACCTTGGCCGGCCGCACGATCGAGGCGGAGGTGACCCTGACCCACCGGGACGAGATGGGCTTCCGCATGCTCGTGGGGCGCACCGCGCTGGCCGCCGGCGGCCTCCTCGTGGACCCCGCCGCCTCGTACGTGGGCGGGCAGCCGCCGCGCGGCGTGCGCCGCCGGAACCGGGGACGCGCGTGAGCCCTCGCCCCGCCCGCGCCCCCTTCGCGTTCGGCGGGGTCGAGATCCCGGCCGGCCGCCGCCACGAGCTGTCCCTGCCGATCTCCCAGCTCGTCACCGGCGCGGACGTCACCCTGCCCGTGCACGTGCTGCACGGCCGCGAGGACGGGCCCACCGTGTGGGTCTCCGCCGCGATCCACGGGGACGAGGTGGCCGGCGTCGAGATCGTCCGCCGCGTCCTGGAGCGCCTGCAGCCCACGCAGCTGCGCGGCACCCTGCTGGCCGTGCCCATCGTCAACGTGCTCGGCGTGATGGCCGGGGACCGCTACCTGCCGGACCGCCGCGACCTGAACCGCTCCTTCCCCGGCTCCGCCCGGGGCTCCCTGGCCTCGCGCATCGCGCACCTGATGATGACCGAGGTGATCGGCCGCTGCACCGTGGGCATCGACCTGCACACCGGCGCGGACCGCCGCTCCAACCTGCCGCAGATCCGGTGCGACCTGGAGGACCCCCGGACCCGCGCGCTCGCCGAGGCATTCGGCGCCCCCGTGCTCTTCCATGCCCGCCTGCGGGACGGCTCCCTGCGCGCCGCGGCCCGCGAGACCGGCGCGCGCGTGCTGCTCTACGAGGCCGGTGAGGCCTGGCGATTCGACGAGTACGCGATCGCCCCCGGCGTGGACGGGGTCCTGCGTGTGCTCGCCGCCCTGGACATGGTGGATCCCGCGGACGTCGGGCTCACCGAGCCCGGGCCGGACGCCGTCGTCGACGCCCCCGGTCCGCTGCCCGGCGAGGTCCCCGAGGAGCGGACCACGGACGTGCCCGAGGCGACCGACGCCACCGGCGAGGACACCGCCGCCGTGCACCCCGACGTCGTCGACGGTGAGCAGGACGCCCCCTACCTGGTGTGGCAGTCCACGTGGGTGCGCGCCCGCGCGGACGGCCTCGTGCACCTGGACGTCTCCCTCGGCGAACGCGTGAGCGCCGGGGACCGGATCGGCGCGCTCTACAACTCGTTCGGCCGCCGCCTCGCGCACGTGAAGGCCGAGCTGACCGGCGTGGTCATCGGCCGCACCGAGGCACCCCTGGTGCACCGCGGCGATGCCCTCGTGCACATCGGGGGATGGGACGCATGAGCACCCCCACGACGACGGCGGCCCCCGGCGCGCCCGCGCGCTGACACTGGGGCCGCCGCAGGGCTCACCGGGGCCGCGGGGCGGCGTGGGACGCTGAGCCCTATCGCGGCCACGCGCGCCGATGCTCCACTGGGGGTCCGAACCGCCCGCCGAGGCCCTCGCCGGGCCGGCGGTGCGGACCGCTCACCGTCCTGGAGGTTCCGTCATGACCGCCCGTCCCGTCGCCCCCGGCATCCACCTCGTGCAGCACGCCAACGTGAACTGCTATCTCATCGAGGACACGGACGGGCTGACCCTCGTGGACGCCGGCCTGCCCGCCGTGTGGCGTCCGCTGGGGCACGCCGTGCGCGCGCTCGGGCGTCGCCCGGAGGACATCAAGGCCCTCGTGCTCACGCACGCGCACTTCGACCATGTCGGTGCCGCGCGTCGCCTCGTGGAGCGGCTGGGGGTCCCGGTGTACGCCCACCGCGCCGAGCACTACCTCGCCGCCCATCCCTACTCCTACGCGCACGAGAACCCGCGCGCGCTCTACCCGCTCCGCCACCCGGCCGCGCTGCCGATCCTGGGCTCGATGGTGGCCGCCGGGGTGCTCGCGGTGAAGGGCGTCAGGGCGACGGCCGAGCTCACCCCGGGGGAGACGGTGCCCGTCCCCGGGCGCCCCGTGGTGGTGCCGAGCCCGGGCCACACGCACGGCCACTGCGCCCTGCACCTGCCCGACCGGGACGTCCTCATCTCCGGCGACGCCCTCGTCACCCTGGACCCCTACACCGGTCGCCGCGGCCCGCGCATCATCGCCGGGGCCGCGACCGCCGACAGCGGCCTCGCCCTGCGCTCGCTGGACGCCCTCGCCGCGACGGGGGCCGGCACGGTCCTGCCCGGTCACGGCGAGCCGTGGCACAGCGGCGTCGCGAGC
>NZ_RBLN01000093.1:0-7742 GCF_003989405.1 Micrococcus sp. HSID17227
TCACGGTGAAGCCGGCGTCGGCGATCATCTGCAGATCCGCCTCGGCGTCCTGGCCCTCGGAGGTGAGGTAGTCGCCGAGGAAGATCGAGTTGGCCACCTGCAGGCCGACCGGCTGCAGGGAACGCAGGTGCATCTCGCGGCCGCCGGCGATGCGCAGCTCCTTGTCCGGGCAGGCCAGGCGGACCATGGCGAGGATGCGGAGGCACTCGAGCGGCGTGAGCTGCTGGTGGCCCTGCAGCGGGGTGCCGTCGAAGGGCATGAGGAAGTTGACGGGGATGGAGTCGGAGTCCAGGTCGCGCAGCGCGAGGACGGCCTCGACGAGCTGCTCGTGCGTCTCCCCCATGCCCGCGATCAGGCCGCTGCAGGAGGACAGGCCGGCGGCGCCGGCCCGCTGCACGGTGTCCACGCGCTGCTCGTAGGTGTGGGAGGTGCAGATGGACTCGTAGTGGGACTCGGCCGTGTTGAGGTTGTGGTTGTAGGCGTCGACGCCGGCGTCCTTGAGCTTCTCGGCCTGGCCGTCCTTGAGGAAGCCGAGGCACGCGCACACCTCGACGTCCGGGTGCTGGGCCTTGAGGTCGCCGACCATGCCGGCCACGCGGTCGACGTCGCGGTCTGTGGGGCCGGTGCCCGAGGCGACCATGCACACGCGCGAGGCGCCGCCGGCGATGCCCAGGCCCGCCTGGCGGACGGCCTCCTCCGGCTTGAGCCACGTGTAGCGCAGGATCTCGGCCTCGGTGCCGAGCCGCTGGGAGCAGTAGGTGCAGTTCTCCGGGCAGAGACCGGTCTTGAGGCTGACCAGGTAGTTGACCTTGACGGTGCGGCCGAAGTGCTTCTCGCGCAGGCGCGAGGCCGCCGCGACGATGCGGAACGTGTCCGCGTCCGGGGCGTCCAGCACAGCGACGGCCTCTTCAGCGGTGAGGCGGTGGCCCGCCTCGATGCGATCCACGAGGGCCTCGGGGTCGAGGGCGGCGGCGGGGCGGGGGTCGACGGCGGGGGCGTCCTGGGTGGCGGTCATGCGGGCCTCTCCGGTGGGCGGGGCTCGGCCCCGGGTGGGTCTGACCCGACGGACTCTAACAGTGTTCATTGAACAGTGTTCAGGAGTGCGGGACCATGACCCCGACGTCAGCGCCTGCGCCGGTCCAGAGGGACCGGCTCGGGCCGGGGCTGCTCCTCGAGCGTCGTCGTCGCCGCGAGGATGCCGTGGGCAGCGGCAGCGAGCACCGCGCCGAGCGGACCGGCCACGACCGCCCGGACGCCGGCGTCGTCGATCACGTTCAGCACCAGCCCCGGAATGACCGCGGCCCCCATCAGCAGCATCACCCACGCGGTGGAGCCGGCTCCGGCGTAGAACACGTTGCGGCGAGCCTGCTCCGCCTCAACCCGGTGATGCACCCCTCGCAAGGCGAGCATCGCTCCGAGGGCCGTGACGGCCACCAGCGTCAGACCCCAGCCCAGCCCCAGGTCCTGCCGCAGTCCCGCGAACACACCGGCCGAACCCACCAGGGCGGACGCCACACCGATGCGCCACCGCCACTCACGCTCATTCCCCACCCTGCTCACAGCCCCATGCTGGCACACGGCCCTCGGAGGCGGAGCGGCAGGTCATGCGGTCCCGGCCGGCGGGATCACTCCTGCGTAAGGGGCGAATGGAACTCCGAGGCGAGCATCGCGTAGGTGGCGCCATCCACCCAGCCGCGCGTGAGATGCAGAGACTCCTCCTTGAACGTGCCCTCGTGACGCATCCCCACCTTCTCCATGATGCGCAGACTCGGGGCGTTGTCCGCGAAGGCATGAGCCTCCACGCGTCGCACACCCAGATCGTTGAACGCGAAGCCCAGCAGGGCTCGAGCAAGCTCCGTGCCATAGCCCTGCCCCGCCTGGCGCGGATCGATCGTCCAGCCGATCTCGGCCTGGGCGTCCCGCGCTTCCTCCCGCGGGCCGCCCTGACTCCACGCGTCCTGCACCGCGGCCTTCCCGACACCGACGATGACGTCTCCGACCCGCACGGTGAGGCGGTCCCCCGCCGCGAGGTAGGACTCGCGCAGCGCGCCCTCACTCTCCGGGCGGCCCGAGGTCCACGTCCACACCTGCTCGAGACGGCAGAAGCCCCACACGGCGGGTGCATCGAGACCCCGGAACGGGGTGAGGGTCAGCCGGCGGGCTCGCAGCGGGAAGCAGACGCCTCGACTCGCGGCGAGATCCAGGAGAGGGGTGGCCATGACAGACAGGGTACGAACAAGAGTCCTCGAGTCAGCCCCCGGACAGACCAGTGCCCACACCCTGCGTCGATGCCAGGTCCACGCGGTCTGCCAGGGCCCGTTGACCTCGGGCAGATCCCGCCACGGAGTCCCGCACCTGCACCGGCAGATGATCGCTTCGACCATCGTGTGGACATTCGAGAAGGGTCGACCCTGCCGGCCCGTGCGGTCTGGAGCAGCGGGGCGATCAGCTCCGATCGGGCGTCGGAGACGACGTGCAACCGGGACATGGCTCCCCGGATCTCAGCGGGTCCCTGGAGCCATTCTCAGACACGCCCTAGGCCATCTCCAGCGCCGAGGCCCGCCTCACAACAGAGGAGGTCCTCGCTGCTCACTCCGGCCGGGCCGGCCGACGTCGTCGTGGGCTGGGGTGACGGCCTGTCCGGACTGCTGGCGTTCATCACGCAGATGGCGCTCGTGCTCATGCTCGGCCACATCCTGGCGAACACCGGTCCGGTGCGCCGCCTGCTCGCCCGGCTCGCCAGCATTCCCCGCACGCCCCTCGCCGCCTACATCTTCGTGTTCGTGGTGGCGGCAGCGGCCTCCCTCATCACATGGGGCCTGGGCCTGGTGGTCGGTGCGCTGCTGGCCAAGGAGGTCGCGGCGCAGGCCCGTGAGCGCGGGCTGGCCCTGCACTTCCCGATGCTGGTGGCCGCCGGGTTCTCCGGATTCGTGGTGTGGCACATGGGGTACTCGGGCTCCGGCCCGCTGACGGCCGCCACCCCCGGTTCATTCCTCACGGAGAGCCTGGACGGCCGGACGGTCCCTGTCTCGGAGACCACCTTCTCCTGGTGGAACATCACCGCCGCCGTGGTGACCGTGCTCGTCGTGGCCCTGGCCCTGTTCCTCGTCGCCCCGCGCGCCGGGGACCGGATCGTGGAGCTGGAGATCGACGCGCGGGACCAGGACGCCGTGTCCGCACCGGAGATCGAGACGCCGGCGGACCGCCTCGACGCCTCCCGTGTCCCCACGCTCCTCGTCGGCGCCATGCTCGTGGTCTACCTGGTGATGCACTTCATCGGCGGCGGCACCCTCACCCTGGACATCGTCAACTGGTCCTTCCTCGCGCTGATCCTGCTGCTGGTGCGCAGCCCGCACGAGCTGATCGGCCTCACCCAGTCGGCCGCGTCCAACGTGGGCGAGATCCTGCTGCAGTTCCCCCTCTACGCGGGCATCCTCGGCATGATGACGTCCACCGGCCTGGTGGCGGTGCTCTCGGACGCCTTCGTGGCGATCTCGAACCCGGTGACGTTCGGCCTGCTGGCGTTCCTGGCCGCGGGCCTCGTGAACTTCTTCGTCCCCTCCGGCGGCGGACAGTTCGCCGTGCAGGGCCCGATCATGCTCCAGGCCGGCGACGCGCTCGGCGTGGACCCGGCCATCACCATCATGGCCGTCTCCTACGGCGACCAGTGGACCAACATGATCCAGCCGTTCTGGGCGATCCCCCTTCTGGCGATCGCCGGCCTGAAGATGCGCGACATCCTGGGGTACACCACGGTCGTGCTGCTCGCGTCGGGGCTCGTCTTCGGCGGCACGCTCCTGCTCGTCTCGCTCTGACCCGATCGGCCGATGCCGGACGTGGCAGGACAGACGAAGGGCCCCGGGATCACCGGGGCCCTTCGCCTGTCATCACTCGCACCTTCATCACTCGCACCTCGATGAAGTGGTTCCACCGTACGAACCGAGCATGGGCGCAGCCGTCATGCAGCCTGGCAGTTGCCTGGCAATGGCCGCCTCAGCCCAGGGCACCGCCGGACTCCTCCAGGTAGCACGTGCCGCACAGGGACTCGTAGGTCACCTGAACACCGTCGATCGCCACCTGGTCCCCCTCGAACACGAAGTGCTCGGCGCCCGTGGCCGGGTCCACGACCTTGCGCGTGTTGAACACCGCCTTCCGGCCGCACCGGCAGATGGTCTTCAGCTCCTCGAGGGAGTGCGCCAGCTCCAGCAGCCGCGCGGAGCCCGGGAAGGAGCGGGTGCGGAAGTCGGTGCGCAGCCCATAGGCGATCACGGGGACGCCGTCGAGCACGGCGATGCGCAGCAGGTCGTCCACCTGCGCCGGCTCGAGGAACTGCGCCTCGTCCACGAGCAGACACGCCACGGGCGGAGCCTCCACGTGCCCCACGAGGGCGTCCGGGTCGTCACCGGTGGCGTGCCGGCGGAACAGCTCCCGCACGTCCGCGCCCGCCGGGACGAGGAAGTCCACGGCGCGGGTCACACCGAGGCGGGAGACGACGTCGCCCTCCCCCTTCACGTCCACCTCCGGCTTGGCCAGCAGCACCCGCTGGCCGCGCTCCTCGTAGTTGAAGGCGGCCTGCAGCAGGCCCGTGGACTTGCCGGAGTTCATGGCCCCGTAGCGGAAGTAGAGCTTGGCCACGGCTCCGCTCAGCCCTGGGCGCGGCCCTGGCCGGCCTCGATCTGCTCTGCGGCCGTGGGGTCCGAGTCCCGCAGGAAGGTGCGGATGCGCTCGACCTCCTCGGACTCCCCGATCCCGGCGGCCGCGCGGCCCAGCGCGTACAGGGCGCGCAGGAAGCCGCGGTTGGGCTCGTGGGCGTACGGCACCGGGCCGGCGCCGCGCCACCCCGCCCGGCGCAGCGCGTCCAGACCCCGGTGGTAGCCGACGCGGGCGTACGCATAGGAGTCCACGGTCCGGCCCTCGGCCCACGCGTCCTCCGCCATGAGCGCCCACACCAGGGAGGACTCGGGCGCCACCGGCACGATGTCCTCGGGCAGGTCACCTGCCTCGAGCCGGGCCAGCACCTCCGGCTCCTCCGGCAGGCGCGTGGCCGGCGGCTCCATCAGGTTCTTGCCGATCAGGGACTCGGACATGGGATGCCTCTTCTCCCCGCGAGACGATCCTCGCCGCCGTCGACGCGACGCGGCGTCCCTGAACCGAAGGAGCCCCCCATGACCGAACCCACCGGCGTGAGCGCGCGCCGCGGCCCCCTGCGGGCCGGCCAGCGCGTGCAGATCAAGGACGCGAAGGGCCGCCTCAACACGATCACCCTGCTGCCCGGCGGGGAGTTCCACAGCTACCAGGGCGTGCTGCGGCACGACGACCTGATCGGCGGCTTCGAGGGCGTCGTGGTCGAGAACTCGGCCGGCCAGCCGTACCAGGTGCTGCGCCCCCTGCTGAACGACTTCGTCCTGTCCATGCCCCGCGGCGCCACGGTGGTCTACCCGAAGGACGCGGCGCAGATCGTGCAGCAGGCGGACATCTTCCCGGGCGCCGTCGTGGTCGAGGCCGGCGTGGGCTCCGGCGCCCTGTCCATGTCCCTGCTGCGCGCCGTGGGCGACCACGGTCGCCTGCACTCCTACGAGCGCCGCCCGGAGTTCGCGGACGTCGCCCGGGCCAATGTGGAGGCCTTCTTCGGCGCCGAGCACCCCGCCTGGTCGGTGCACCTCGGCGACGCGCAGGAGGAGATGCCCAAGGTCCACGAGCCGGGCTCCGTGGACCGGGTGGTCCTGGACATGCTGGCCCCCTGGGAATGCCTCGACGCCGTCGCCGAGGTCCTGGCCCCCGGCGGTGTGTGGCTGAACTACGTGGCCACCGCCACCCAGCTCTCCCGCGTGGCCGAGGCCATCCGGGACTCGGGCCGCTTCACGCAGGTCGAGGCCAACGAGACCCTCGTGCGCGGCTGGCACCTGGACGGGCTCGCCGTGCGCCCCGACCACCGCATGGTCGCGCACACCGGCTTCCTCCTCACGGCCCGCCGCCTGGCCTCGGGCGAGGAGGCGCTGCGCCTGAAGAAGCGCTCCAAGGTCTCCGAGTTCAAGGCCGAGGACGTCGAGGCCTGGCAGCCGGCCGACGAGGCCCGGTGGACGCCCGAGGCCCTCGGCGAACGGCCGGTCACGGACAAGAAGGCGCGCAAGGCGGCGAAGGAGGCCCGCCTCATGGCCGCGCGGTCACGCGCCGCCGAGCAGGGCGTGGACGCGTACGGTGGGAGGACCCCGACCGGGGAGCAGGACTGAGTGGACGGAGCACCGGTGGACCACCACGCGCAATCAGGCACGGAGCACGCCGAGCAGCGCCTCGCCGAGGCGCGGGAGCTGCTGCGGCAATCCCAGGCCGAGGCCGAACGGCTGCGGCACCAGCTGCAGTCCGCCCAGCGGCACGCCGCCGGCCTGAGCGAACGCCGTCGGGCCGCCGAGGCCCAGACGCAGACGGCCGCCCGCAACAACCGGCGCATGGTCGAGCTGCTCGAGGCCACGCGCGCCGAGATCGCCACGCTCAAGGAGAACCTGGACGCCGTCACGCATCCGCCGTTCACCTTCGCCACCCTCGAGGCCGTCCACGCCCCGCGCGAGCCCGAGGAGGGCGTGGAGACCGGCGCCGTGGTGCGCGGGGGAGCGGACGTCGTGCAGAACGGCCGGCGGCTGCGCGTGACGGTCTCCCCGCTGCTCGACGCCGCCCGCCTCACCCCCGGCGCCCAGGTGCTGCTGGACGAGTCCAGCTCGATCGTCGGCGTCGCCCCGGGCACGGGGTCGGGTCAGCTGCTGCGCGTCAAGGAGGCGCTGCCCGACGGCGGCCTCGTCCTGGCCGGCACGGCGGACGAGGAGCGCGTGGTGCGGCGCGCGCCCGCGCTGGAGGGCGTCGACCTGCGCCACGGGGACGCCGTCACCGTGGACGCCCGCGTCGAATGGGCGCTGCGGCGGGTCGAGCTGTCCGAGGTGGACGAGGTGCTGCTGGAAGAGGTCCCGGACGTCACGTTCGAGGACATCGGCGGCCTCGGCCCGCAGATCGACCGGATCCGCGAGGCCGTCGAGATCCCGTTCCTGCACCCCGAGGTCTACCGCGAGCACGGCCTGCGCGCCCCCAAGGGGATCATGCTGTACGGCCCGCCCGGCACCGGCAAGACCATGCTCGCCAAGGCCGTGGCCAACGCCCTCTCGGTTCGCAGCGCGGACGGCGAGCGCTCGTTCTTCCTCAACGTCAAGGGGCCCGAGCTGCTGAACAAGTACGTGGGCGAGACCGAGCGGCAGATCCGCGTCATCTTCGACCGGGCCCGCGAGAAGGCCGACGCCGGCTTCCCCGTGGTCATCTTCTTCGACGAGATGGAGTCGCTGTTCCGCACGCGCGGCTCCGGCGTCTCCTCGGACGTGGAGACCACGATCGTCCCGCAGCTGCTCACCGAGATCGACGGCGTCGAGGCCCTCGAGAACGTGATCGTCATCGGCGCCTCCAACCGCGAGGACATGATCGACCCGGCCGTGCTCCGCCCCGGCCGACTGGACGTGAAGATCCGCGTGGACCGTCCCGACGCCGCCGGCGCCGCGGAGATCATGGCCAAACACCTCACCGCGGACGTGCCCCTGCACGCCGACGACGTCGTCGCGGCCGGCTCCGCGGACGCGGCCCGCGCGACGCTCATCGCCCGGACGGTCGCCGCCCTCTACGACCGCGGCGCGGACACCGCGCTGGCGGAGCTGACGGACGTGTCCGGCACGACCCACGCCCTGCACCTGGCCGACCTCGTCTCGGGC
>NZ_RBLN01000094.1:0-7745 GCF_003989405.1 Micrococcus sp. HSID17227
TCCCGCACGCCGGTGGCCGGCGTCGCCGCCCTCGGCCGCATCCAGCGGGCCGCCCGCCGCGCCCTGCCGCGGATCACCGCTCCCGTGACGGTCTACCGGTCCGCCCGCGACGCCGTCGTGCCCGCCTCGAGCCACCGGACCCTGGTGCGGGGCCTGCGCCAGGCCCCCGTGGAGGTGGTGGGACTGCCCCGCAGCCGCCACGTCGCCACGCTCGACTACGACCTGCCGCTGCTGATCGACCACGGCCGGAGCGCGGTCGCCGCCATGACGACGCACTGAGTCGCGCCCGGACCCTGCCGCTGCCGGTTGTAGAGTGTGCGTGACACGACTCACACATACTTCCGTTCCGCCGACCATCGGTCGGCGGGACCGACCCGACGCCCGAGGAGTCCCATGCACGAGATCAGCGAGCCGTACCACCACCCCCGCCTGTCCCCGGAGGCGAACATCACGGACTTCCTGGAACGCCAGGCCACGGAGCGTCCCGACCACGGCCTCTTCGCGGTGCCCGACGCGCAGGACCAGTGGACGGACGTCTCCGCCCGGGACGCCCGCGAACGCGTGCGGGCCCTGGCCAAGGGGCTCATCGCCGCCGGGATCCAGCCCGGGGAGACGGTCGGTCTCCTGGCCTCCACCCGCCTGGAGTGGACACTGGTCGACTTCGCCATCTGGTATGCCGGCGCGGTCACCGTGCCCGTGTACGAGACCTCCTCCGTCAGCCAGGTGTCCTGGATCATCGAGGACTCGGACGTGCGCGCCGTCGTGACCGGGAACGAGGACCTCGCCAAGACGGTGCGGGACGCGGTGCAGCGCGAGGGCCTGCCGGAGCTGATCGGCCTGTGGACGATGGACCCGGCCGACGGCGCCCCCGGCTCCGGTCTCGAGGCGCTCGTCGCCCTGGGCACGGACGTCACCGATGAGGAGCTCGAGACGCGCCGGTCCTCCGCCGGCCTGGCCGACCTGGCGACCATCATCTACACCTCCGGCACCACGGGCCGGCCCAAGGGCTGCGAGCTCACGCACGAGAACTTCGCGGAGCTCGTCAACCAGACCCTGTCCTCCTCGCTCGGCGACGTCGTCCGCCAGGACACCTCCACCGTGCTGTTCATCCCCCTGGCGCACGTGTTCGCGCGCTTCGTCTCGGTGCTCACCGTCGCCGCGGGCGCACGCTGCGGGCACGTCTCGGACATCAAGCGGCTCTCGGTCTCGCTGCAGACCTTCCAGCCGAGCTTCGTGCTGGCCGTGCCGCGCGTGTTCGAGAAGATCTACAACGCGGCGCTGCTCAACGCGCAGAGCGGCGGCAAGGAGAAGATCTTCCGCCGTGGCGCGGACGTGGCGATCCGCTGGTCCCGGGCGCTGGACTCGGGCCAGATGACGGCGCCCCTGCGGCTGCAGCGCGCGTTCTACTCCGCGCTGATCTACCGCCGGATCCGGACGGCCATGGGCGGCCGGCTCGCGTACGCGGTCTCCGGCGGCGGCCCCCTCTCCACCGACCTGGCGCACTTCTTCCGCGGCGTGGGCGTGACCATCCTCGAGGGCTACGGCCTCACCGAGACGACGGCCCCCATCACCGTGGGCCGGCCGGACCGGCTGAAGATCGGCACGGTCGGACACCCCCTCGGCGGCAACCAGGTGCGGATCGCCGAGGACGGCGAGATCCTCACGCGCGGCACCTCGCTGATGCGCGGCTACCACAACCGGCCGGAGGCGAACGAGGAGGCCTTCGAGGACGGCTGGTTCCGCACCGGCGACCTCGGGGCCCTGGACGACGACGGCTTCCTCACGATCACCGGCCGCAAGAAGGAGCTGCTGGTGACGGCCGGCGGCAAGAACGTGGCACCGGCGATGCTCGAGGACGCGATCCGCAGCGACGCGCTCGTCTCCCAGGTGATGGTGGTCGGCGACGGCAAGCCCTTCATCGCGGCGATCGTCACCCTCGACACCGACACCCTGCCCGCGTGGCTCGCCGCGAACGGGCTGCCGAAGGACCTCGACGTCGCTGCGGCCGCACGCGAGGACGCGGTGCGCCGCCACATCCAGGAGGCCGTGGACAAGGCCAACAGCCTGGTCTCGCGCGCCGAGGGGATCCGGGAGTTCCGCATCCTCGACCGCGACTTCTCCCTGGAGGAGGGCCATGTGACCCCGTCCCTGAAGATGCGCCGGTCGGCGATCATGAAGGACTTCGCCGCGCAGATCGCGGACATCTACGGGGAGCCCGCCCCGCACAACTGAACGCCCCCTCGACGACGGCGCCCGGCCCCGCGGCCGGGCGTCGTCGTCCCCGCGGTTCCGGTCAGAGCAGACCGGAGTCCGGCACGTCCAGGCCCAGCAGCGCGTTCTCGACGACCTCGGTGAGGGCCGGGTGGGGCCAGTACTGGCCCCGCGCGAGCCGGTGGGCGTCGATGCCGAACGCCATGCCGGTCACGAGCGGCTGGATGAGGTTCGCGGCCTCGTGCCCCAGGATGTGCCCGCCCAGGATCCGTCCCGTGGCCTTCTCCGCGACGACGGTGCACACGCCCTCGGTGTCCTCCATGGCCCAGCCGTAGGCGACGTCCCCGAAGGACTGGGTCTTCACCGTGATCGCGTCCGCGCCGTAGTCGGCGAGCGCCTGCTCCACCGTGAGACCGACGGAGGCCACCTGCGGATGGGTGAACACGGCCGCCGGCACGGGGCCGAGCGTGTTGGCGCGGAGATCGTCCGGATGCTCCAGGTTGTGCGCGACGACGCGGGCCTCGTGATTGGCTACGTGCTTGAGCTGCCACGTGTTGGCGACGTCCCCGAGCACGTAGACCCCCTCCACCGGAGCACCGTCGGAGAGTGCGCGCTGATGCTCGTCGCTGGCCAGGACGCCGTCGTCGGTGACGTCCAGTCCCGCGGCGGCGGGGTCGAGGCGGTCCGTGTTCGGCGTCCGGCCGACCGCGATCAGCACCGTGTCCGCCTCGATGGCCTCCTCCACGATGCCGGTCTGCTCCTGGCCCTCCGCGCGATCCAGGCGCACCCGGACCCAGCCGTCCGCGGCCCGCTCGGCGTCCTCGACCGGTTCGATCCCGGCCGGGGTCCACCCCGTGCGCAGGTCCCACCGTCGGGCAGCGATCTTCGTGAACGTCGTGGACACGGACATGTCGTGCTGCTTGAGCAGCCGGTGGCCGCGGTTGACCTGGACGACCTCGGTCCCCAGCCCGGCGAAGACGGAGGCGAACTCGCAGGCGATGAACCCGCCGCCCACCACGAGCAGCCGCCGCGGCAACCGATCCAGTCGCATCACGGTGTCCGAGGTGTGCACCGACGGCAGGTCCAGGCCCGGGATCTCCGGGAGGGTGGGCCGCGACCCCGCGGCGACCACCACCTGGTCCGCCGTGATCTCCCGGCCCGAGGCGGTGCGCACGCGGCGGGGACCGACGAAGCGCACCTCCTCCTGGATCACGCTCGTGTAGTCCAGATCGTCCCGGCGGTAGCGCAGCCCGTCCCGGCTGATGCCGTCGATGCGCGTGAAGATGCGGTCCCGGATGGCCGGGAAGTCGGCGCCCGTGAACTCCAGCCCCACCCCGAGGCTCCGGGCCTCGGGGGGCAGCGCGGCCAGGCCGGCCGGGTAGGCGTACATCTTGGTGGGGATGCAGCCGACGTTCAGGCAGGTGCCGCCGAACGTGCCGGAGTCGGCGATCACGACGCTCCGGCCCTTCCAGTGTTCGCTGATCAGGGAGTTCCCCGATCCGGAGCCGATGATGAGCAGGTCGTGGTGTTCCGCAGAGGTGGCCATGCCTCCCAGGATAGGCACGGGCCCGGACGCGGTGGCGTCCGGGCCCGTGGGGCGGCCCGCCGGCGGCGGGCTCACGCGGGGCTCACTCGATCACGAGCAGCAGGTCTCCGCCGTTGACGGGCGTGACGCCCTCCGTGACCACGCGGCGCACGGTGCCCGCGGCCTGGGCCGTGATCGTGGCCTCCATCTTCATCGCCTCGATCGTGGCCACCGCCTGGCCGACCTCGACGGCGTCGCCCTCGGCCACCTGGACGGTGACCGAGCCCGCGAACGGGGCGGCGACGTGGCCGGGGGTGCCGGGGTCCGCCTTCTCCGCGGTCCGCACGGTGGACTCGATCGAGCGGTCCCGGACGGTCATCTGGCGCAGCTGGCCGTTCAGGGTGACCATCACCGTGCGCATGCCCTTCTCGTCCGGCTCGGAGACGGACATGAGGGTGGCGAGCAGCCGGACACCGCGTCCGAGCGAGATGACGTGCTCACGCCCGGGGACGAGGCCGTAGAGGAAGTCGCGGGTGTGCAGGGTGACGGTGTCCCCGAACTCCTCGCGGTGCGCCTCGAACTCCTTCGTGGGGCCGGGGAAGAGCAGGCGGTTCAGCACCGCGCGGCGGGTCTGTCCGGCCTCGGCGAGGGCGCTCGAGTCCTCCGCGGAGATCTCCACCATGCCCGCGCCCTCGCGGCGACCCTGGAGGGCCTTGGTCCGGAAGGGCTCCGGCCAGCCGCCGGGCGGGTCGCCGAGCTCGCCGCGCAGGAAGCCGATCACGGAGTCCGGGATGTCGAACTCCTGCGGACGCTCCGCGAACTCCTTCGGGTCCACGCCGGAGCCGACCAGCTGCAGCGCCAGATCGCCCACCACCTTGGAGGACGGGGTGACCTTGACGAGGTGGCCGAGCAGGTCGTCGGCCGCGGCGTACATCGACTCGATGGCCTCGAACCGCTCCCCCAGGCCGAGCGCGATCGCCTGCGTGCGCAGGTTGGACAGCTGGCCGCCCGGGATCTCGTGGTGGTACACGCGGCCGGTCGGGGCGGGCAGCCCCGCCTCGAAGGGCGCGTACGCCGAGCGGACGGACTCCCAGTAGGGCTCCATCGCGGTGGCGGCCTCGAGGCCGAGACCGGTGTCCCGCTCGGTGTGCTCGAGCGCCGCGACCAGGGCGGACAGCGGCACCTGGCTGGTGGTGCCCGCCATGGACGCGGTGGCCGCGTCGACGGCGTCCACGCCGGCCTCCGCCGCCGCGAGCAGGGTGGCCAGCTGGCCGCCGGCGGTGTCGTGCGTGTGCAGGTGCACGGGCAGGTCGAACTCGGCGCGCAGGGCGGTGACGAGCTCGCGCGCGGCCGCGGGCCGCAGCAGGCCCGCCATGTCCTTGATCGCCAGGACGTGGGCGCCGGCGTCGACCATCCGGCGGGCGAGGCCCAGGTAGTAGTCGAGCGTGTAGAGCGTCTCCTTCGGGTCCGTCATGTTGCCCGTATAGCACAGGGCCGCCTCGGCCACGGCGGTGCCCGTGGCACGCACCGCCTCGATGGCCGGGGTGATCTGCTCGACGTCGTTGAGGGCGTCGAAGATGCGGAACACGTCGACGCCGGACGCCGCGGCCTCGGCCACGAACGCGTCCGTCACCTCGGTGGGGTACGGCGTGTAGCCCACCGTGTTGCGGCCGCGCAGCAGCATCTGGATCGGGATGTTCGGCAGCTCCGCGCGCAGCAGCTCGAGGCGCTGCCACGGGTCCTCGTGGAGGAAGCGCAGCGCGACGTCGTACGTCGCCCCGCCCCAGGCCTCCACGGAGAGCAGCCCCGGCAGGGTGTGCGCGACGGCGGGGGCGGCGGCCAGCAGGTCGCGCGTGCGGACGCGGGTGGCCAGCAGGGACTGGTGGGCGTCGCGGAACGTGGTGTCCGTGACGGCCAGCGCGGTCTGCTCACGCAGGGTGCGGGCGAAGCCCTCGGGGCCCTGCTCCAGCAGCACCTGACGCCAGCCGCGCGGGGGCACCGCGTCCTCGTTCCGGCTCGGGCCGTCGAAGGGCGAGCGGTCCGGCTCCTGGTGCTTGTCGCCCGGGTGCTCGGGGAGGCGGTCGCGAGGGTCGATGCCCTCGACGCGCGGGCCGTGCGGCTGGTTGACGGTGACGTCCACGAGATACTGCAGGGCCTTGGATCCGCGGTCCTGGGAGCGGTTCACCGTGGCCAGCTCGGGGTGCTTGTCGATGAAGTCCGTGGCGACGTCGCCGCTGAGGAACTGCGGGTCGTCCATCACGTTCATCAGGAACGGGATGTTGGTGGCCACGCCGCGCACGCGGAACTCTGCCAGGGCGCGGCGCACGCGGCGCACCGCCGTGGCGTAGTCGCGTCCGCGGCAGGTGAGCTTGACCAGCATGGAGTCGAAGTGGGGGCTGATCTCCGCACCGGCGTAGATGGTGCCGCCGTCGAGGCGCACACCGGAGCCGCCGGCCGAGCGGTAGGCGGTGATGGTGCCGGTGTCCGGGCGGAAGCCGTTGGCCGGGTCCTCGGTGGTGATGCGGCACTGGATGGCGAAGCCGCGGACCTGGAGGGCGTCCTGGGTGATGCCCAGCTCGGGCAGGGTGGCGCCGGCGGCGATGCGCAGCTGCGCGCTCACCAGGTCCACGTCCGTGACCTCCTCAGTCACGGTGTGCTCCACCTGGATGCGGGGGTTCATCTCGATGAACACGTGCTGGCCCGCACGCTCGCCCGCCGTGTCCACGAGGAACTCGACGGTGCCCGCGTTGACGTACCCCATCTCCTTGGCGAAGGCGACGGCGTCCCGGTGCAGGGCCTGCCGGATCTCCTCGTCCAGGTTCGGGGCCGGGGCCATCTCGATGACCTTCTGGTGGCGGCGCTGGAGCGAGCAGTCCCGCTCGAAGAGGTGCACGACGTTGCCCTCGCCGTCGGCGAGGATCTGGACCTCGATGTGCCGCGGCCGCAGGACGGCCTGCTCGAGGAACACGGTGGGGTCGCCGAAGGCGGTGTCCGCCTCGCGCATCGCGGCCTCGAGGGAGCCGCGCAGGTCCTCGCGGCGCTCGACGCGGCGCATGCCGCGGCCGCCGCCGCCGGCGACGGCCTTGACGAAGATGGGGAAGCCGATCTCCTCGGCCTGCTCCAGGAGCCACTCGACGTCGGCGCTCGGGTCCGAGGAGGCCAGGGTGGGGATGCCCGCGCGCTTGGCCGCGCGCAGGGCCTCGACCTTGTTGCCGGTCAGCTCGAGGACGTCGGCGGGCGGGCCGACGAAGGTGATCCCGTTCTCGGCCGCGGCGCGGGCCAGGCCGGCGTTCTCCGACAGGAAGCCGTAGCCCGGGTAGATCGCGTCGGCCCCGGCGTCCTTGGCCACGCGGATGATCTCGTCCACGTCGAGGTAGGCGCGCACGGGGTGGCCCTCGTCGCCGATGCGGTAGGCCTCGTCCGCCTTCTGGCGGTGGATCGAATTGCGGTCCTCGTAGGGGAAGACGGCGACGGTGCGGGCGCCCAGCTCGTAGCAGGCGCGGAAGGCGCGGACGGCGATCTCGCCGCGGTTGGCCACCAAGACCTTGGAGAAGACGGCGCCGGCTCCGGTCGACCCGGCCGCGTCCTCTGGAGGGGTGAAGTTCTCGACAGGTGCGGTCATGGTTGGCAGTGTGTCACACCGCGCCGGAGTTCCGCCTCATGTCGCGCACAGTCACCGTTGCGAGACGAAAGATGACTGGCTCGGCCCTCCGGGGCGCCCGCGGTGGAGGGTCAGGCGGAGCGGCGGGCCCGACGCCGCCCGGCCAGCTCGTCCCCCGGCTCGGGGGCGCCCACCACGCTCTCGCGCGGCGCGGTTGGCAACCAAGACCGTGGAGAAGGCGGCGCCGGCTCCGGTCGACCCGGCCGCGTCCTCTGGAGGGTTGAAGTTCTCGACAGGTGCGGTCATGGTTGGCAGTGTGTCACACCGCGCCGGAGTTCCGCCTCATGTCGCGCACAGTCACCGTTGCGAGACGAAAGATGACTGGCTCGGCCCTCCGGGGCGCCCGCG
>NZ_RBLN01000095.1:0-7489 GCF_003989405.1 Micrococcus sp. HSID17227
TCGCGCCCGCCCCCACTCACGAACAGGAGCATCGTCATGACCGTCCACGAGAAGCTCGCCCCCCAGTCCTCGACGCCCAGCACCGAGGTTCCCTCCGACGTCGCCGAGATCGCGCCCGAGCGGCCGACGCCCGGCTCCCTCGACGCCGCGGCCCTCGAGGAGGCCCTCCTCGGCCGCTGGGCCGCGGAGCGCCGCGAATCCCGCGAACTGGTCAAGGATCCCGCCCTGTGGCGCGACCCGCTGCTCGGCATGGACGAGCACCGCGCCCGCGTCCTGCGGCAGCTGGGCGTCCTCGTGGAGCGCAACGCGGTCCACCGCGCCTTCCCGCGCGAGTTCGGCGGCGAGGACAACCACGGCGGCAACCTCGCCGCCTTCGGTGACCTCGTGCTCGCCGACCCCTCCCTGCAGATCAAGGCCGGTGTGCAGTGGGGCCTGTTCAGCTCGGCGATCCTGCACCTGGGCACCGCGGAGCACCACCGCCGGTGGCTGCCGGGCGCGATGGACCTGAGCGTCCCGGGCGCCTTCGCCATGACCGAGATCGGGCACGGCTCGGACGTCGCCTCGATCGCGACGACCGCCACGTACGACGAGGCGACCCAGGAGTTCGTCATCCACACCCCGTTCAAGGGCGCCTGGAAGGACTACCTCGGCAACGCCGCGCTGCACGGCAGGGCGGCCACGGTCTTCGCGCAGCTGATCACCCGGGGCGTCAACCACGGCGTGCACTGCTTCTACGTCCCCATCCGGGACGAGGAGGGCGCCTTCCTGCCCGGCGTGGGCGGCGAGGACGACGGCCTCAAGGGCGGACTGAACGGCATCGACAACGGCCGTCTGCACTTCACTCAGGTCCGCATCCCGCGCACCAACCTCCTCAACCGCTACGGCGACGTGGCCGAGGACGGCACCTACTCCTCGCCCATCGCCTCCCCCGGGCGTCGCTTCTTCACGATGCTCGGCACGCTCGTCCAGGGCCGCGTCTCCCTGTCCCTCGCCGCCACCACGGCCTCCTTCCTCGGCCTGCACGGTGCGCTGGCCTACGCGGAGCAGCGCCGCCAGTTCAAGGCCTCCGACCCGCAGCGGGAGGAGGTGCTGCTGGACTACCAGAACCACCAGCGCCGCCTCATCGACCGCCTGGCCCGCGCCTACGCGGACGCCTTCGCCTCCAACGAGCTCGTCGAGAAGTTCGACGACGTCTTCTCCGGCCGCTCCGACACGGACGTGGACCGGCAGGAGCTCGAGACGCTCGCCGCGGCCGTGAAGCCGCTGACCACGTGGCACGCCCTGGACACCCTGCAGGAGGCCCGCGAGGCGTGCGGCGGCGCCGGGTTCCTCGCCGAGAACCGGGTGGCCCAGATGCGCGCCGACCTGGACGTGTACGTCACGTTCGAGGGCGACAACACGGTGCTCCTGCAGCTCGTGGGCAAGCGTCTGCTGACCGACTACTCGAAGGAGTTCGGACGTCTCAATGTGGGCGCCGTCTCCCGCTACGTGGTCCATCAGGCCTCGGACGCCCTCCACCGTGCGGGCCTGCACAAGGCCGTCCAGTCCGTGGCCGACGGCGGGTCCGAGCGCCGCTCGGCGAACTGGTTCAAGGACCCCGCCGTCCAGCATGAGCTGCTCACCGAGCGCGTCCGTGCCAAGACCGCCGACATCGCCGGCACCCTCTCGGGGGCCCGGGGCAAGGGCCAGGCGGCGCAGGCGGAGGCGTTCAACACGCGCCAGCACGAGCTCATCGAGGCCGCCCGCAACCACGGCGAGCTTCTGCAGTGGGAGGCCTTCACCCGCGCCCTGGAGGGCATCACGGATGAGACCACGAAGACCGTCCTGACGTGGCTGCGCGACCTGTTCGCGCTGCGCCTCATCGAGGACGACCTCGGCTGGTTCGTGGCCCACGGCCGCGTCTCGAGCCAGCGCGCCCGGGCCCTGCGCGGCTACGTCAACCGGCTGGCCGAGCGGCTGCGCCCCTTCGCCCTCGAGCTCGTCGAGTCGTTCGGCCTCGAGCCCGAGCACCTGCGCATGGCGGTGGCCACGGACGCCGAGACCCAGCGCCAGGAGGAGGCCCACGCCTGGTTCACGGCCCGCCGGGCCGCCGGCGAGGAGCCGGAGGATGAGAAGGCCGTGCGCGCCCGCGAGAAGGCGGCGCGGGGTCGCCGCGGCTGACCGTGGCCGTCCCCGGACGCACACGGGCCCCCGTCACCTCGCGGTGGCGGGGGCCCGTGTGCGTGGTCGGGCGGGCTCAGCGCAGCACGGCCTCGTAGACCTCGATCGTGCGCTCCGCGATGGTCTCCCACGAGAAGTGCTCGATCGCGCGGGCCCGGCCGGCCTCACCCATCGCGCGGGCGCGCTCCGGGTCCTCCACGACGCGGGTGAGCGCGGCCGCGAAGTCGGCGGCGAACCTCTCCTCGTCCACGGGCGCCCCCGTGCCGTCGTCGACCTGCTCGAAGGGGACGAGCAGGCCGGTCTCGCCGTCCTGCACGACCTCCGGGATGCCGCCCACGGCGGAGGCGACGACGGCGGTGCCGCACGCCATCGCCTCGAGGTTGACGATGCCCAGCGGCTCGTAGACCGAGGGGCAGGCGAACACGGTGGCGGCCGTGAGGATCTCCATCACCTCGTGGCGCGGGATCATCCCCTCGATCACGACGACGCCCTGGCGGGTGCGCCGCAGCTCGGAGATCAACTCGTTCACCTCGTGCGCCAGCTCCGCGGTGTCCGGGGCGCCCACGCACAGCACGAGCTGGACGTCCTCCGGCAGCCGCAGGGCCGCACGGAGCAGGTGGGGCACGCCCTTCTGGCGCGTGATGCGGCCGACGAACGCGACGGAGGGCTTGTCCGGGTCGATTCCGTACTTCTCCAGTGCGGCGGTGCCGGTCTGCGGGGTCCAGACCTGCGTGTCGATGCCGTTGTGGACCGTGTGCACCTTCGCCGGGTCCACGTCCGGGTAGCAGGCCAGGATGTCCCGGCGCATGCCGTCCGAGACCGCGATGACCGCGTCCGCCCCGAGGTACGCCGTGCGCTCGGCCCAGCTGGACAGGGCGTAGCCGCCGCCGAGCTGCTCCGCCTTCCAGGGGCGCAGCGGCTCGAGGGAGTGCGCGGAGAGGACGTGGGGGGTCTGGTGCAGGAGCTTGCCGAGGTGGCCGGCCAGGTTGGCGTACCAGGTGTGGGAGTGGATGACGTCGGCGCCCTCGAGGTCGCCGAGGATCGTGAGGTCGGTGGCCAGGGTCTGCACGGCCCCGTTGGCGGCGTCGAACCCGGGCGGGTTCGGGTACGTCAGGACGCGGGCCCCGTGGTAGTCCGGGTCGCGCGGCGCGCCGAAGGCGTGCACGCGGACGTCGGCGCGGGAGGCCAGGACACGGGTCAGCTCGGCGACGTGGACGCCGGCACCGCCGTAGATGGACGGGGGGAACTCTTTGCTCACGATGTCGATGCGCACGCCCCCAACCTAGTTCAGCCCGGCGGGGGTCGATAGTCTGGCGGCACGGATGCCCCGCACGCCCCGAGCACGCGTGCGGGTCGCGACGACCCGGCTCACGAGGAGTGACACAGATGGTGCAGAAGAAGGTCCTCTCGGTCGTGCTGGCGGGCGGTGAGGGCAAGCGCCTGATGCCGCTGACGGCCGACCGTGCCAAGCCGGCCGTCCCGTTCGGCGGCACGTACCGCCTCATCGACTTCGCGCTCTCCAACCTGGTCAACAGCCGGTACCGCGAGATCGTGGTGCTGACGCAGTACAAGTCGCACTCGCTGGACCGCCACATCTCCGAGACGTGGCGGATGTCCACGCTCCTGAACAACTACGTTGCCTCCGTGCCGGCGCAGCAGCGCCGGGGCAAGGACTGGTTCACGGGCAGCGCGAACGCCATCTACCAGTCCATGAACCTGATCCACGACGCACGGCCGGACATCGTCGTCGTCATCGGCGCGGACCACGTCTACCACATGGACTTCCAGCAGATGGTGGACCAGCACATCGCCTCGGGCGCCAAGGCGACCGTGGCCGCGGTGCGCCAGCCGCTCGAGCTGGCCTCCTCGTTCGGGGTGATCGAGACGGACCCGCAGGACAGGACGCGGATCGCGGCGTTCGTGGAGAAGCCGGAGACGACCCCCGGCCTGCCGGACGACCCCACGCAGTTCCTGGCCTCGATGGGCAACTACGTGTTCGACACGGACGCCCTCGTGGCGGCGCTGAACCAGGACGAGGAGAACCCCGAGTCGAACAACGACATGGGCGGAGACATCATCCCGCTGTTCGTGGAGCGCGGCGAGGCCGGGGTGTACGACTTCACCGCCAACGAGGTGCCCGGCGGCACGGCCGGCAAGCACTACTGGCGGGACGTCGGCACCCTGGACTCCTACTACGACGCGCACATGGACCTGGTGCAGCCGTGGCCGGAGTTCAACCTCTACAACCGCGAGTGGCCGCTCTACACCCGCCAGTCCGTCTCCCCGCCGGCCAAGCTCGTGCGCTCGTCCACCCGCCGCCCCGGCTCGGCGAACGACTCGATCCTCTCCCAGGGCGTGGTCATCTCCGGCGGCACCGTGGCCCAGTCCGTGCTCTCCACGGACGTGCGCGTGCACAACGAGGCGTGGGTGGAGCAGTCGGTGCTGCTGGACTCCGTCGTGATCGGCGAGGGGGCCCACGTGCGCAACGCGATCCTGGACAAGAACGTGGTCGTGCCCCCGGGCGCGCGCATCGGCTTCGACCGGGCGGAGGACGAGGCGAACGGCTACACCGTGACAGAATCCGGCCTGACGGTGCTCTCCAAGGGCCAGCCCGTCCCGACGCCGCACTGACGCGGCCCCGGGCCGCCGGTCCCGGACCACCGCCGACGCGCGGGCACGCCGCGGTGTGTCCGCGCGTCGCCGTCCCCGCTGGATCCCCGACCGGAGGCTCGCCTTGACCGACACCACCCCCGACCTCGACGCCACCAACGTCACCCGCGCGGAGGCCGCGGACCGCTCCCGCCTGCTCACGGTGCAGGACTACGTCGTGGACGTGGACCTCTCCGACGCCCGGGACGCCGCGGCCGACACCTATCCGGTCCGCACCGTGATCCGCTTCGCGTGCGCTGAGCCGGGCGTGCAGACCCACCTGGACTGGATCCACGGCGGCGTGGAGTCGGTGACCCTCAACGGCACGACGCTGGACCTGACCGAGGTCGTGGGCCAGGCCCGGGTTCTGCTGCCCGACCTGGCGGCGCAGAACGTGGTGGAGCTGGTCGGCCGGTCCGTGTACTCCCGGTCGGGCGAGGGCCTGCACCGCTTCACGGACCCCGCCGACGGCGAGGTCTACCTCTACACCCAGTACGAGCCCGCCGACGCGCGCCGCGTGTTCCCGGACTTCGAGCAGCCGGACCTCAAGGCCGCCTTCACCTTCTCCCTCACCGGACCCGAGGACTGGGTGCTGGCCTCGAACCGGCCGGAGGTGTCCCGGACGCCGGCCGGGGACGGTGTCGTCCGGGTGGAGTTCGCCCCGACGCTCCCCCAGTCCACCTACATCACGACGCTGCTCGCCGGCCCCTATGCGCAGTGGGAGGACGCCTGGGACGGTCACCCGGCCAGCGGCGCGCAGGCCGTGCCGCTGCGGCTGTTCACCCGGCGCACGATGGCCGACGCGTTCGACCCCGAGGCCGTGTTCGACGTGACCAAGCGGGGGCTGACGTTCTTCCACGACCTCTTCGGCGTCGCGTACCCGTGGGGCAAGTACGACCAGGCGTTCGTGCCCGAGTACAACCTCGGCGCCATGGAGAACCCGGGCCTCGTGACCTTCACCGAGGACTTCGTGTTCACCTCGCGGGCCACCGCGGTCCAGTACGAGGGCCGGGCCAACGTGATCCTGCACGAGATGGCGCACATGTGGTTCGGCGACCTCGTGACGATGCACTGGTGGGACGACCTGTGGCTCAAGGAGTCGTTCGCGGACTACATGGGCGCCCTCGGCGTGGACGAGGCCACCGACTTCCGGACCGCATGGGTGACCTTCGCGTCCCGCCGCAAGGCCTGGGCGTACGTGCAGGACCAGATGCCGACGACACACCCCATCGTCGCGGACATCGTCGACCTCGAGGCCGCCCGTCAGAACTTCGACGGCATCACCTACGCCAAGGGCGCCTCCGTGCTCAAGCAGCTGGCCGCCTACGTGGGCCGGGACGCGTTCCTCGACGCCGCACACCGCTACTTCGCCGCCCACGCGTGGGGCAACGCCTCCCTCGACGACTTCATGGCCGCGCTCGAGGCCGCCTCGGGGCGGGACATGCGCGGGTGGGCGGACGCGTGGCTGCACACCTCCGGCGTGCCCCGGCTGCGGGTCGACGTCGACGGCGACGCCCCGGTGCTGCGCCAGGAGGGCGCGGACCCGGTCACGGGCGGGCCGATCCTCCGCCCGCACGTGCTGAAGGTCGGCGTCTTCATGCCCGGGCAGGACGGCGTCCTGCGCCGCACCGCCCAGGTCACCGCCGATGTGCCGGGTGGGGCGGAGGGCGCGGCCGTGCCCCTGCCGGACCTCGAGGTCCCCGGGGGCGTCCGCCTCGTGCTGCCCAACGACGAGGACCTCACCTACGCCGCCGTCGCGCTCGATGCGGGGTCGCTGCGCGCGGCCCTGACCCACCCCATCGCGGACCCGCTCGCGGAGGCCACCGTGTGGGCCGCCCTGTGGTCGATGACCCGCGACGGCGAGCTGCCGGTCGCCCGGTTCCTCGACGCGGTGGCGACGCTGTCCGCGCGGATCGCGACCGTGGGCGTGCACGCGCAGGTACTGGCGCAGGCCGCCGCGGCCGTGGGCCAGTACGCCCGCGCCGAGGACCGGGACGCGCTGCGCGCTCTGGTGGGCGAGGTGCTGGCCGAACAGACCCGGACGCTCGAGGCCGGCTCCGACCGCCAGCGCACCGCGGCCCGCACGTGGGCGACGCTGGCGCGGGCCGACGTCGGGATGGCCGCGGCCCTCGAGGCCGCCCTGCTCGGCGAGGACGCGGCGACGTCGGCGCCGGGCCTGGCGATCGACGCGGAGCTGCGCTGGCTCGTGCTCCAGGCCCTCGCCGCGACCGGCCGGGCCGACCAGGCCCGCCTGGACGCGGAGCTCGAGGCCGGCCGCACCGCCCAGACGGTCACGTGGCATCGCCTCGCCACGGCCGCCCGCCCCGATGCCGAGGTCAAGGCCGCGGCGTGGGAGGCGGTCATGTCCGGTCGCACGGCCACTGGCACGGAGCTGTCCAACGACCTGCTCTCGGCCACGGCGGCCGGCTTCGCCGCGGGCGAGGTCGAGCTCCTCGCCCCCTACGAGTCCGGCTTCTGGCCGCGCCTGACCTCGGTGTGGGCCTCACGATCCAACGGGCTGGCCTCGCGCGCGATCGGCGGGCTGTTCCCGGGCCGCCAGGACGCGGTGGCCGGCGACGCGGACGCGCAGGAGTCGCACCCGACGCTGGCCGCGGCCCAGCGCTGGCTGGACGAGCACCCCGACGCCCCGGGGGCCCTACGGCGCCTGGTCGTGGAGCAC
>NZ_RBLN01000096.1:0-7653 GCF_003989405.1 Micrococcus sp. HSID17227
TGGTCGTGTTCGACCTCGGCGACCGCACCCGCAGCCGGTGGGTCGTCCCGTTCGGCGCCTCCGGTCTCGGAGGCGGGCACGTGACGGATCAGCTGGACGCGTGGGCCGCCGGCCGCCTGCTGCCCGTGCCGTCCGGTCCCGTCCCCCCGTCCGCCGGCAGCGGCGTCGCACCCGCCCGCTCCGTCCCCGGCGGGGCCCCTCCGGGACGCATCGTGGCCGAGGTCGGCGTCGGGGCGTTGGGCCTGACCATGACGCGCGTCCGCCCGGCCCTGGACGCCCCGCTGATCCACGCACTCGTCACGGAGCCGCGGGCGGAGTTCTACGGGATGCGCGGGCACAGCGTGCAGGACGTCGAGGAGGTCTACGACTTCCTCGAGTTCCAGCCCACCCACGCGAACCACCTCGTGTGGCACGGCGGGACCCTCGTGGCCCTCGTGCAGACCTACGACCCTCGCGCGGAGGAGGTCGGCGGCGCCTACGAGGTGCGGGACGGGGACCTCGGATTCCATTTCATCACCGCCCCCGGCGGCCTGCAGGGGCGCGCCCGCGCCACGGCCTACCGGAGCATTGTGGACTGGTTGGGCGCACGCCCCGGCACGCGTCGGCTCGTGATCGAGCCGGACGTCCGCAACACGCGGGCCGTGAAGACCGCCCGGGCTCTGGGCTTCACGGTGGACCGGGAGGTCGAGCTGCCGGGCAAGCGGGCGGCGCTGTGCTTCCGCGCCGTGCACTGACCCTGCCCCGCACACGGCGACGGCGCGCACCCGCCTCGGTGCGCGCCGTCGTCGTGCCGGTCAGGGGCGGTGGCTCACTTGTGCTCGGCCACGCCCGTCTGGCCCTCCCGGACCAGGGCGGTCATGCGGGAGACCGTGCGGAAGTACTTCTTCATGTAGCCGCCGTGCATCATCTCCTGCGTGAACAGGGCGTCGAAGGGCACACCGGAGGCGAGGACGGGCACGTCCTTGTCGTACAGGCGATCCGCGAACACCACGAAGCGCAGGGCCGTGGCCTGCTCCGTGATGGTGTGCACGTCGTGGAGGGCGAGCACGTCCACGTCCTTGACGAGCTCGCGGTAGCGGGAGGGATGCACGCGGGAGAGCATCGCGGTGAGGTCCGCGAAGTCGTCCACGGCGAGCACACCCGCGTCGGGGAAGTTCTCCTGGGCGGTGGCCTCGACGGCGGCGTCGTCCAGCGGCGACGGGGCGGCGGAGAGGCCGCGGTGGCGGTAGTCCTCGCCGTCCACGCGGATGACCTCGAACTGGTCGGCCAGGACCTGGATCTCGCGCTTGAAGTCCTGCGCCGCGAAGCGCCCCTCGCCGAGCGAGCCCGGCAGGGTGTTGGAGGTCGCCACCAGGCGCACGCCGGCGTCGGCCAGCTCGCGCATGAGGCGGGACATCAGCACGGTGTCCCCCGGGTCGTCGAGCTCGAACTCGTCGATGCACACGAGGGTGTACTCCTTGAGCTCGTCCACCGCCTTGCGGAAGGACAGGGCGCCCACGAGGTTGGTGTACTCCACGAACGTGCCGAACGCCTTGGGCCCGGGGGCCGCGTGCCACGTCGAGGCCAGCAGGTGGGTCTTGCCGACGCCGAAACCGCCGTCGAGGTAGATGCCGGCCGGCCCTGCCGCCCGCTTCTTCCCGCCGAACAGGCCGCCGAGGAACCCGCCGCCCGAACCGCCCCGGCCGAGGTCTGCCGCGAACCGGCGCAGCCGCTCCACGGCCTGTGCCTGCGAGGGGTGCGCGGGGTCCGGGATGTAGGTGTCGAAGGACACCGTGCCGAAGCGGTACGACGGGTGGAAGCCGGACAACAGCTGGTCCGGGGTGACCTGCGGCGAACGGTCGGCGAGGTGGACGATCTGAGCCACGGGACACTCCCAGGGTCGACGACGGGGATTCCGGGCCATGCTATCGGGCCGCGGACCCGACCCATGTGACCTCGCGTGTCCCGGACTGAGGGGCCCCTACCCTCTTACGTGACACCGACGTGCCGTAATCTGGCGCGCAGGGCACGGACACGGAACCCGCCGTCGTCGTGCCGCCCGCCCCGGGCCCGTGCGGGCCCGCCCCGACGCGAAGGAAGGCAGTGCCATGACCGATACCGCCGCGAAGTTCTCCGAGTACGCCCACCCCGAGAAGCTGGTGTCCACGCAGTGGGTCGCCGACCATGTCGGCGACGAGGACGTCGTGGTCCTCGAGTCCAACGAGGACGCTCTCCTCTACTCCACCGGCCACATCCCCGGCGCCCAACGCGTCGACTGGCACACCGAGCTCAACGACCCCGTCACCCGCGACTTCGTCGGCCCCGAGGCCTTCGCCGAGTTCGCCGCCTCCAAGGGGATCTCCCGGGACACCACCGTGGTGTTCTACGGCGACAAGTCCAACTGGTGGGCCGCCTACGCCCTGTGGGTGTTCACCCTCTACGGCCATGAGGACCTGCGCCTGATGGACGGCGGCCGTGACAAGTGGATCGCGGAGGGACGCGAGACCACCCGCGAGGTCCCGACCGTGGCCCGCGCCGAGTACCCGGTGATCGAGCGCGACGACCACACAGATCGTGCCGCCCGCGAGGACGTCCTGCAGGCCATCGGGACCACCCCGCTGATCGACGTCCGCTCCCGTCCCGAGTACACGGGCGAGACCACGCACATGGCCGGCTACCCGCAGGAGGGCACCCTGCGCGGCGGCCACATCCCCACGGCGGCGTCCGTGCCGTGGGCGTCCGCGGCCAACGAGGACGGCACCTTCAAGTCCCGCGCCGAGCTGGAGCAGGTCTATCGCGCCGGCGCCGGGCTGCAGGAGGGTGACGACGTGATCGCCTACTGCCGCATCGGCGAGCGGTCCTCCCACACCTGGTTCGTGCTCAAGTACCTGCTCGGCCACGAGGACGTCCGCAACTACGACGGCTCCTGGACCGAGTGGGGCAACGCCGTGCGCCTGCCGATCGCCGTCGGCGAAGAGCCGGGCGAGGCCCCCGCGCGCTGAGCCCCCGGCACGGCGTGGATCACTAGACTGGGACACCATGACCGAGAACCACGCCGTGCCCGCCGCCCTGGCCGAGATCATCGACGACTTCGCCGGGGTGCCCGATCCCGAGAAGCTCGAGCTGCTGCTGGAATTCTCGGACGAGCTGCCGGCGCTGCCGGAGCGCTACGACGGCCACGAGGCCGAGATGGAGCAGGTCGTGGAGTGTCAGACCCCGCTGTTCCTGGCCGTGGAGCTCGAGGGTGAGCCCGGTCCGCAGGCCCCGGTCCGCCTCTTCATCACCGCTCCCCCGGAGGCGCCCACCACGCGCGGTTTCGCCTCCGTGCTCACCCAGGGCCTGGACGGGCTGAGCGCCCTCGAGGTCCTGGACGTGCCCGAGGACATCCCCACCCGCCTCGGTCTGGCCAAGGCCCTCACCCCCCTGCGCCTGCGCGGAATGTCCGCCATGCTCGGCCGCATCAAGCGCAACGTGCGCGAGCAGGCCGGGATCGCCTGAGTCCGCCGTGGGCCAGCGCAAGAAGGATCGCAGCGCCCGGCACGGGGCGGCCACACCGGCCGTCGCCGCCCTCGAGGCCGCCGGGGTCCCGTACCGGCTGCACACCTTCGACGTGGCCCTCGACGCCGGCGGCGAGCGGTTCGGCGTCCAGGTCGCCCGGGCGCTCAGCGTGCCCGCCGACCGACTGTTCAAGACGCTGATGGTGGCGGACCCCGACGGCGCGCTCGCCGCGTGCGTGGTGCCCGTGTCCGGTCAGCTGGACCTGCGGGCCGCCGCCGCGGTGCTGGGCGTCAAGCGACTCGCCCTGGCCGATCTGGCCGTCGTCGAACGCCGGACCGGCTACGTGCGGGGCGGCGTCTCTCCCCTGGGCCAGCGCCGGCCCCACCCCGTCGTCCTGGACTCCTCCGCCCTCGACGCGGAGCTCATGTACGTCTCCGGCGGGCAACGCGGCCTGGATGTGGAGATCGCGCCCGCCGACCTCGTGCAGGTGACGGGCGCCGTCGTCGCGGAGATCGCGGCGGACTGACGGGCGGGTCCTGCGGCCGGGCCGGTCAGACGTCGTCGCGCGCCTGGCGGCGCACCACAGCCATGCGCTGGCCGACGGTGACCAGGGAGGCTGCGGCGAGCAGCCCCAAGGTGACGGCCAGGACGACCGGGGGCAGACCGAGGCCGGTGAGGCCGGCGACCACGAGGGTGGCCACGAGCCGTTCGGCGCGCTCGGCGATGCCCACGTGCGCGTCCCAGCCGAGGGCCTCCGCCTTGGCGCGCACGTAGGAGACGAGCATGCCCAGGGCCAGGCAGGCCCCGGAGAGCGCGCCGACCGCGGGTGCGGCGCCGACTCCGAAGCCCCACAGGCACAGCCCGAGGAACACGGCCGCGTCCTGCACGCGGTCCAGGGTGGAGTCGAGGAACGCGCCCCAGCGGCCGGTGGACCCGGCCTCGCGCGCCATGATCCCGTCCACCAGGTCCGAGAACACGAACGCGGTGATGAAGAGCGTGCCCCAGAACAGGTGCCCCAGGGGGAAGAGCACGAGCGCGCCCAGGCTCACGCCGAGTGTGCCGACGACCGTCACGGTGTCCGGACTGACCCCGGCCCGCAGGAGCGTACGGGCCACCGGGGTGAACAGGCGGGTGGTGACGCCGCGCGCGTGACGGTCCAGCATCAGGCGGGGTCTCCGGCCCCCGGGCGAGGATGCTCGGCCGCGGCACGGGCGTTGGCCGCCCGGCGCGCGGCGTGGTCCCGGGCGGCCCGGTCCCAGACGCCCGCGAGGATCTGCCGGGTCTCCCCCAGGGTCTGCGACATGTTCTTGGTCCGAGCGATGATCGGCAGGAAGTTGCCGTCGCCGGTCCACCGCGGCACCACGTGCTGGTGCAGATGGGCCGCGATCCCGGCGCCGGCCACCGCCCCCTGGTTCATGCCGAGGTTGTAGCCGGACGCGCCGGCGGCCTGGCCGAGGGCGAGCATCGCCGTCTGGGTCAGCTCCGCCATCTCGGCGGCCTCCTCCGTGGTGGTGTCCGTGTACAGGGGCACGTGGCGGTAGGGGCAGACGAGCAGATGACCGGGGTTGTACGGGTACAGGTTCAGCACCACGTAGGCGGTGCGGCCGCGGTGGACGATGAGGGAGTCCTCATCGTCGCGCTGCGGGGCCGCACAGAACGGGCAGGTGTGCTCGTCCTTGACCTGGCCCGTCCCCTTGGACACGTACGCCATGCGGTGGGCGTTCCAGAACCGCTCGAAGGCGTCCGGGGCGCCGGGCAGCTCGAAGCCGTCCGTGGCGGCGGCGTCCGCCGACGCGCGGGCCTGCGCCCGCGCGTCGGATCCGCCGGTGCCGGGGCTGGTCATGGGGTGACCTCGCGCTCGCGCACCGCCTTCACGATGCGTTCGATCGCCTCCTCCACCGGCACGCCGTTGTCCTGGGTGCCGTCGCGGAAGCGGAAGGACACGGCGTTCGCCTCCCTGTCCTCGCCGCCGGCGATCAGCACGAACGGCGCCTTCTCCTTGGCCGCGGTGCGGATCTTCTTCGGGAAGCGGTCCGAGGAGTCGTCCAGGCGCGCCCGGATCCCCTCGGCACGCAGCTTCGCGACGACGTCGTCCAGGTAGTCGTTGAATGCCTCGGCCACCGGGATGGCCACGACCTGCTCCGGGGCAAGCCAGGCCGGGAACGCGCCGGCGTAGTGCTCGGTGAGGACGCCCAGGAAGCGCTCGATGGAGCCGAAGAGGGCGCGGTGGATCATCACGGGGCGCTGACGGGTGCCGTCGGCGGCCTGGTACTCGAGGTCGAAGCGCTCGGGCAGGTTGAAGTCCAGCTGGATGGTGGACATCTGCCACGTGCGGCCGATGGCGTCCCGGGCCTGGACCGAGATCTTCGGGCCGTAGAACGCGGCGCCGCCCGGATCCGGGACGAGCTGCAGACCGGAGGCCTCCGCGACCTCGGCGAGGGTGCGGGTGGCCTCCTCCCAGATCTCGTCGGAGCCGACGAACTTCTCCGGGTCCTTCGTGGAGAGCTCGAGGTAGAAGTCGTTGAGGCCGTAGTCCTTGAGCAGGTCGAGGACGAAGTTGAGCGTGGTGGTCAGCTCCTCCTTCATCTGCTCGCGGGTGCAGTAGATGTGGGCGTCGTCCTGGGTCATGCCGCGCACGCGCGTGAGCCCGTGGACCACGCCGGACTTCTCGTACCGGTACACGGAGCCGAACTCGAACAGCCGCAGCGGCAGCTCACGGTAGGACCGGCCGCGGGAGCGGTAGATCAGGTTGTGCATGGGGCAGTTCATCGGCTTGAGGTAGTAGTTCTGCCCCTGGCGCGTGATCTCGCCGGTCTCGGGATCACGGACCTCGTCGATGTGCATGGGCGGGAACATGCCGTCCGCGTACCAGTCGAGGTGGCCGGACACCTCGTAGAGGTGCTGCTTGGTGATGTGCGGGGTGTAGACGAACTCGTAGCCGGCCTCGGTGTGGCGCCGACGGGAGTAGTCCTCCATCTCCTTGCGGATGATGCCGCCGCGCGGGTGGAACACGGGCAGGCCGGAGCCGAGCTCGTCCGGGAAGGAGAAGAGATCCAGCTCGGCGCCGAGCTTGCGGTGGTCGCGGCGCTCGGCCTCGGCGAGGCGCTCCTGGTAGGCCTTGAGGTCGTCCTTGCTGGCCCAGGCGGTGCCGTAGATGCGCTGCAGCTGCTTGTTCTTCTCGTTGCCGAGCCAGTAGGCGGCGGCGGAGCGGGTGAGCGCGAAGCCGTTGCCGATGAGCTTGGTGGAGGGCAGGTGCGGGCCGCGGCAGAGGTCGCACCACACGGCGTCGCCGGTCTTGCGGTCCACGTTGTCGTAGATGGTGATCTCCCCGGCCCCGACCTCCACGGAGGCGCCCTCGCCGGCGGTGTCCGCGGCATCCTTCTTGCCGAGCAGCTCGAGCTTGTAGGGCTCGTCCGCCATCTCGGCGCGGGCGGTCTCCTCGTCCACGACGCGGCGGCGGAAGGTCTGGCCGGACTTCACGATCTTCTGCATGAGCGAGGAGATCTGCTTGAGGTCCTCGGGGGTGAAGGGCTCGTCGACGTCGAAGTCGAAGTAGAAGCCGTCCGTGATGTACGGGCCGATGCCGAGCTTGGCGCCCGGGCGCAGCTGCTGCACGGCCTGGGCCATCACGTGGGCGGTGGAGTGCCGCAGCACCTCGAGGCCCTCGGGCTCCGTGATGTCCACCGCTTCGACGGACGCGCCGGCAGGGATCTCCCGGGCCAGGTCCCAGAGCAGGCCGTCCACCCGCATGACGGCGGTGGTCGGCTTCTCGCGGAAGAGGTCGAGGCCGGTGGTGCCGTGCGTCACCTCCCGCAGCTCTCCGTCCACGGTCAGCAGGATGTTCTTCGGCTCCGACACGGTGCTCCTTCGAGGTCTGGCTTCGGGATCGGTGGCGTACGGGGGCCACCGTCGGCCGCGTCCCATTCTAGGGGCGCGGCCGGACGGCGGGGCACGGAGGCGGACGGTCTCATCTGTCCGGGGTGGGCAGCAGCTCCCACGTCTCCGGGTGGGGCACCGGGATCGGGGTGTGCTCCGGAGCGGGCCGATCGGGTGCCGTGCGGCCGGGGCGGGCCCCGCCGGCCGGCCCGACGTCGGTGCGCACCTTCACGGGCCAGCCGCCCGTGCCGTGGTGCGGGATGTCCGGCAGGGGCTGCGCTCCGGAACACACCCCGATCC
>NZ_RBLN01000097.1:0-1740 GCF_003989405.1 Micrococcus sp. HSID17227
GTCGATGTCCGGGGCGTCCACGAGGGCGATGCCTGACGGCAGTGCGGGCTCGGCCACGAGCGCGACCGTGTCCATCGCGGACTGGTCGGGTTCGACGGGGCCGGCGGCCGCGTCGCGGTGCACGCTGTCGCGGGCGGCGGCCTCGTCCAGCAGCTGCCAGGGCACGGCGTCGGCGTAGCGGTGCGCCGTCGTCGTGAAGATCCACAGGTCGGCGGCCTCGAGGAGCTGCCGGGCCAGCGCGCGGTTCTGGTCCGCCACGGAGTCGATGTCCGGGGCGTCCACGAGGGCGATGCCTGACGGCAGTGCGGGCTCGGCCACGAGCGCGACCGTGTCCATCGCGGACTGGTCGGGTTCGACGGGGCCGGCGGCCGCGTCGCGGTGCACGCTGACGCGGGCGAGGTCGGGCAGCACCCGCGGGCCCGTGAACCAGTGGGCGTCGGCGGGGTTGTGCAGCAGCAGCGGCTGCCGCGTGGTGGGCCGCAGGGCGGAGGAGCGGGAGACCTCGTGGCCGACGAGCGCGTTCACCAGCGTGGACTTGCCCGCACCGGTGGAGCCGCCGACGACGGCCAGCAGCGGCGCGTCGAGCGAGTCGAGGCGGGGCAGCACGTAGTCGTCGATCTGGTGCAGGGTGCGCTCTCGCTCGGCGCGGTCCTGCCCTGCGGTGACGGTCTCGAAGGGCAACTCGAGCGCGGCGAGGTGCTCGCGCACGCGGCGGACGGCCGTGTCGACACCGAGGTCTGGGACGTTCTGATCCGTGTGTGGCACGTGGGCCATCGTCTCACGGGCGCGCGCCGGCCGCCCATCCCGCCGGCCCGGCGGACGGAGACGACGGAAGCCCGGTCCGCAGGGACCGGGCTTCCTGTCACTCGGGTGACCCCAGCGGGATTTGAACCCGCGTTACCGCCGTGAGAGGGCGGCGTACTAGGCCGCTATACGATGGGGCCGAGCGCGCTGTCCGCGTGTGCGGAAGCGATGCCGTGGAGACCTTCTGCTGCGCCTGCGTCTCCTGTTCAGGCGGCGGATGCGTTCATCCGCCCGTGCCGTTCCGGTCTGAGGACCGGGCGGCGACTGCGTGACCCCAGCGGGATTTGAACCCGCGTTACCGCCGTGAGAGGGCGGCGTACTAGGCCGCTATACGATGGGGCCGTGCGCCACGTCCGAGCGTCTCCGCCCGTGCGCGTTCACTGAGTCCGAAGACTCGCTGGGGTACCAGGACTCGAACCTAGAATGACGGTACCAGAAACCGTTGTGTTGCCAATTACACCATACCCCACTGTCGGTCAAGCATGCCTGACCGATGTGCATCATATTCATGAGCTCCGTGTTCCCGGATCTCTCCGGCAACGAGTAAGAACTCTACACCCTCCGGGCGGCGCGTGCAAAATCGGCGGGTCAGGCCGCCAGCCAGGTCCGCAGCCCGCCGATCGCCCGCATCCGCCAGCACGCGTGCTCCTCGTCCCAGAGCGGCTCCTCCGCCCCGCCGTGGGCGGGGGCGTCGGGGCTCATCCACACCGGGACGAGCCCCGCCGACCGGGCCCCCTCGACGTCGTGACGCAGGCTGTCCCCCACCATGAGGGTACGTCCCGGGTCCGTGCCCAGGCGGGAGCAGCCGGCCAGGAAGGGGGCCGGGTCCGGCTTCGGGGCCCCGGCCGTGTCCGAGCCGATCAGCACCTCGACCCACTCCAGACCGAGGGCGTCGGCCTTGCCGCGCTGGTAGGTCTCCACGTTGTTCGTGACGAT
>NZ_RBLN01000098.1:0-5656 GCF_003989405.1 Micrococcus sp. HSID17227
TGTCCTGTGGATCGTCCACGAAGACGCGGTAGTCGTCCGGCTCGGCTCCGGTGGCGGGCACGTCCGCCTGGCGGAGCATGTACTCCATGATCGTGGCGGCCGCGACGGACACGTCCCGGGAGCCCTGCTTCGACGGCGGCCGATGCAGGGACACGGACACCACGAAGCGGGGGTCGTCGAGCGGGGCGACGGCGGTGAAGCCGAGGTTGTAGCCGTCGTACGTGCCGGTGTCGCTCGCGGCCTCGGCGGTGGAGGACTTGCCGCCCACGCGATACCCGGGGATCGCGGCGGCCTTGCTGGTGCCCTGCGTCACGACGGTCTCCATCATGCGGAGCATCTGCGCCGCCGTCTCCTCGGAGACCACGCGGTGGGGCTCCGCGGACGACTCCCAGCGCTTCTCCGCGGCGTCGCCGTCCACCGTGGCGTCGATCAGCCGGGCCGGGATCAGCACGCCGCCGTTGGCGAGGGCCTGGTACATCTGGGCGGTGTGCAGGGTGGTCTGGGTGTAGCCCTGGCCGAAGGCCGTGGTCAGGCGCTGGCGGCCGTCCCACTGTTCGGGCGGGACGAGGACGCTGCCCGCCTGCTGCGGCAGGCCGAGGTCGATGGGCTGGCCGACCCCGAAGGAGCGCATGTACTCGTAGCGCTGCTCGTCCGTGATCTTCTCGGCGATCTGCACCGTGCCCGTGTTGTAGGAGCGCGCGTAGATGCCTGCCACGGTCATGTCGAACGTCGGGTGCGGGGAGAAGTCCCGGATGGTCTGCCCGTCGAAGTCCTGGCTGCTGGGGACGGTGAAGCCGTCCGTGGCGGTGACCTTCCCGGCGTCGACGGCGGCCGCGATCGGCAGCGCCTTGCCCGTGGAGCCCGGCTCGTACGGGGTGCTCATCACGGTGGAGGTGCGGAAGTTCCCCTCGGTGGCGTCGGGGTCGGCGGGGTCCACCGTGGTGGAGTCCGCCATGACGATCACGTCGCCCGTCTTCACGTCCATCACGACGGCGTTCGCCCACTCCGCGTCGTACTCGGCGGCGAGGGCGCCGAGGGTCTCCTGCGCGAACCACTGGGCGTCCTTGTCCACGGTCAGGCGCAGGTCGGCGCCGTCCACGGCCGGAACCTCCTCGAGCGGGGCGTTGGGGATGCGGATGCCGTCCGCGCCCACCTCGAACGTGCGGGTGCCCGGAGTGCCGGTCATGACGTCGTCCTGGCTGAGCTCGAGGCCTTCGAGGGCGGTGCCGTCACCGCCCATGAAGCCGATGATGCTGCCGGCGACCGACCCGTTCGGGTAGGTGCGGCGGTCCACCGCCTCGGAGAGCAGGCCCGGCACGTTGAGCGCCATGGCCTTGTCCCGCACCTCCGGGGTCACGGATCGACGCACCACGGCGTACGGGCGGGAGCCGATGGTGGCCTCGCGCACCTCCTCCTCCGACATGCCGAGCACCTCGGCCAGGCTGGCCAGGCGGGAGTCCACGTCCACGAGCACGGTCTCCCGGGCCTCGCGGTCCCATTCGTTGAAGTCCTTGACGAGGCGCTGGTCCACGACGATGTCGTATCGGCGCACGCTGGCGGCCAGCACGTCGCCGTCACGGTCCAGGATGGACCCGCGCTGCGGCAGGGTCTCCTGGTGGGTCAGGCGCTGATCCATGGCCGCCGCGGCCTGCCCCGTGGGGTCGATGCCCTGCACGTAGACGAGCCGCAGCGCCAGCCCGCCGAGCAGGACGAAGACGAGCAGCAGCAGGATGCGGGTGCGCACGGCAGGGTGCCCGGGAGCGGGCCCGACCGTCGATCCGCCGCGGGGAAGGTGCGAGGCGGGACGGTCGATCAACGGTCGGCGGCGTCCTGGTCGGCGGCGGCGGAGGCGTCCGCGCCGCTGAAGGTGCGCGGTCCCTCGATCTCGTCCTGGCCGTCGTCGGACGCCCCCTGGCGGACCGCGTCCGCGTCCGCCGGCGGCGCGACGTAGGTGGCGGAGATGTCGCCGTCCTGGGCCGCCTGGGCCTCGCCGCTGAACTGGCCCGTGCCCGCGTCCACGGAGGCGGTGCCGGCGGGGGCGACCATCCCGAGGGCGTCGGCGCGCGCGGCCAGGTTCTGCGGCGCCTCGAGGTGGCCCACCTGCTCGGCCAGCCGCTCATTGGTCTCGGTGACGGCCTGCTGCTCCTGGCGCAGGTCCAGGAGGGCGTACTGCCGGTTGGACATGGTGATGTTCATGACGAGGACCGCCGCGAGCGCGGCGAGCACCACGAGGACGCACAGCACGGTCACGCCGGAGCGGGATCGGGGCAGCGGGGCGGGCACCACCGAGAGCGGCGTGCGCTCCTGCGGAGCCGGCCGCGCGGGGGCGACGGGGGTCGACCCGGGGCGCAGCGACTCTGCGATCCGTGCGTGTGCGGCCATGCTCATCTCCTCGTGCAGCGTCATGCCGTGGTCCTGGACGTCCTGATCTTCTCAACCGCACGCACTTTCGCGGAGGAGGCGCGACGGTTCTCAGCGATTTCTTCTTCGGTGGGCTTCTCGGTGCCGCGGGTGAGCACCCGCACCACGGGTTCGTGCTCCTCCAGCACCACCGGGAACCCCGGGGGCGCCGTGGACGTGGCCCACGCGCTCAGGTGCCGCTTCGTGATGCGGTCCTCGAGGGAGTGGTAGCTCATCACCACGAGGCGGCCGCCCACGTGGAGGGCGTCGAGGATGGCCGGCACGGCGGCGTCGAGGATGTCGAGCTCCTCGTTCACGGCGATGCGCAGCGCCTGGAAGGTGCGCTTGGCCGGGTGCCCGCCGGTGGCACCCGCGGCGACGGGGACGGCCGAGCGGATCACCTCGACGAGGCGGCCGGTGGTCTCGATGGGGGCCTCGTCGCGGGCTCGGACGATGGCCCGTGCGATGGGGCCGGCGAAGCGCTCCTCACCGTCGCGACGGATGATGCGGCGCAGCTCCTGCTCGTCCAGCTCCGCCACGAGCGTCGCGGCGGAGCGCTCGGCGGTGTCGTCCATGCGCATGTCCAGCGGAGCGTCGTAGGAGTAGGCGAAGCCGCGTTCCCGGTCGTCCAGCTGGTAGGAGGACACGCCGAGGTCGTAGAGCGCGGCGTCGACCTTCGTGACGCCCGCGGCGGCCATGGCCTCGGGCACCCGGTCGTAGGTGCCGTGGAAGGGGATCAGACGGTCGGCGAGGGGGCCGAGGCGCTCGGCGGCCATGGCCTGGGCGTGGGCGTCGCGGTCGATGCCGATGACGCGCAGGTGGGGGAACCGGGTCAGCAGGGCCTCGGTGTGCCCGCCCATGCCCAGCGTGCCGTCGACGGCGACGGGCGTGCGGCCGGCCTCGAGCGCGGCCTGGACGGCGGGGGCGAGGAGGTCGACGACGCGGTCCCGCATCACGGGCAGGTGGCGGTCCTCGGGGCGCGGCTGGCCTGCGTCCACTCTCGACCTCCTGCTCACATCGCGGTCCTGGCGGACCTCGGGCGGGATCCCCATCCGTCCGCCGCCGCGCCTGGCCCAGGGGAAGACGGGTCAGGTGCGGCGGCGTCGGCTGGAGGTCTCGCTCGAGGTCGGGTGGTCACGGTCAGAAGACGCCGGGCAGGACGTCCTCGTCGGTCTCGGAGAAGGCGGCTTCCTGCTCGGCGAGGTAGGTGTTCCAGGACTCCGAGTCCCAGATCTCCACTCGCGTCCCCGCGCCGATCACGGTCACGTCCCGGTCCAGCCCCGCGTACTGTCGCAGCGGCGCCGGCACGGTCACCCGACCCTGCTTGTCCGGGACCTCGTCCGACGCCCCCGAGAGGAAGACGCGGATGTAGTCACGGGCCTGGCGGGAGGACAGTGGAGCCGACCTCATCTGCTCGTGGACCCGCTCGAACTCACGAGCGCTGAACACGTAGATGCAGCGCTCCTGACCCCGGGTCAGGACCAGCCCCTCCGCCAGCTCCTCGCGGAACTTGGCGGGGAGGATCAGCCGGGACTTCTCGTCGAGCCGGGGGGTGTACGTGCCCAAGAACACGGCAGACCCCCTGGCTCGTCAAGCGGTCCCTCCCGACCAAGGTCGGGACCCATGCTCTCTCCTTCCCTCCACATTACCCCACTTCCCTCCACCATCAACCCCGGACGCGGGTCCCGGCGCCACGGGCGTGTCGAGGCCCCCCGAGTCCGGCGCGCCATCCCGCGGGTCCCGGGGCCGGCGTCGCCGTGGAGGGACGTGGAGGACCGGTGGGCCCCGGTGGAGGGCCTCGGCGATGACGGAGCCTCGGGCAGCGGAAAGGCCCCGATCCGGAGCGGATCGGGGCCTGGAGTGGAGGATAGTGGGGGCCCGGCGGGCCAGGCGCTCAGTCGCCTCCGGCGCGCCGCTCGTCCCAGCGCCGCTCGAGGCGGCCCATGAAGTCGCCGCCTCCCTGCCGTCGCGGTGCGCCCGACCGGCGGGCCCCCGGGGCCGAGGCCCCCGCGGCGACAGCGCCCGGCCGCGGGGGCAGCCGGGACAGGCCGGCCCCGATGACGACGACCCCCGGCCCCCCCCGGAGGGTCGCGGGGGTTGGCGCCCCCGCGACCACGACGAGCAACCCGACCACCTCCCGGGCGGCCCCCGCCACCACGCGGCCCCCGGCCAGCCGCCGCCGCCCCGCCGCCGCCCTCCCGGTCGGCACCCGGCGGGCCTCCGGGCCCGAGGCCCCGGAGGCGACAGCGCGCGGCCGCGTGGTCAGCAGGAAGATGCCGGCCCCGATGACGACGACGCCGAGCACGCCCAGGAGGATCGCGTGGTTGGCGACCCCGAGGACCACGACGAGCAGCCCGACCACTGCGAGGACGGCCCCGGCCACGACGCGACCCACGGGCAGCCGATGCCGCCCCGTGTCCGCCATCTGGGTGGCCAGCCGGGGGTCCTCGGTGCGCAGCTGCTGCTCCAGCTGGTCCAGCATCCGCTGCTCATGCTCTGAGAGGGGCATGGCGACTCCTTCGAACGCGGCCTCCGACACCTCCGGGACCGGGAGGGGACGCCCGCGCGTCCGACTTGCCCTCCAGGATAGGACCTGCCGCCCCACCCTAGCCAGGTGGCGACGTCGCCGGCCCCGGAACCCCTCACTCCCGGTCCGGGCCTCCGGGGCCCGGCCGCGGCGCGTCCCGGCGGGCGTCGGCGCGGGCCTCGCGGCGACCCAGCAGCGACGCCGGCCGCCCGGCCGCCGTCGGGAAGCGCCGGGCGACGGCGTCCAGGGCGGCCTCGGCACCGGCCCAGTCGCCCGCCTCCGACGCCTCGCCCTCCGTCCCCCAGCCGGGACCGCCGAATAGCGCCTCCTCGGCCGGGGCTGAGCGCCCTCCCCCCCGAGGCGCTCGGCGCGCACGCCCACGAGCCGGATCGGATGCGGCCGTTCGCCGTGCAGCTCGCGGACGAGCCGCCGCGCCGGGCCGAGGAGGTCGTGGCCCGTGGCGGTCGGCCGGGCGAGGCGGGCGGTGCGGCTGCGGACCGACCCGTCCGGCGCCTTGAGGCGGACCGTGACCGCGCCGGCGGTGACCCCCTCCGCGCGCAGCCGGGCCGCGACCCGGTGACACAGGCGCAGGACCTCCCGGTCGACGCCCGCGACGTCGACGGGGTCGACGTCGAAGGTGTGGTCCGCGCCGATGCTGCAGGCCGCCGGGCGCGGGGCGACGGGGCGCGGGTCGATGCCCCGGGCGAGCGACGCCCACTCCCGGCCGGC
>NZ_RBLN01000099.1:0-7736 GCF_003989405.1 Micrococcus sp. HSID17227
CAACGAAACTATACTAACAGGTTAGTAAAGTAAACGTCAACGCTCCGACAGAGGGATGCCTCACAATCCAGCTGGGTGTTCATTGCCCCATCCCGGCGTCAAGCCGGGTATACCCCTTTACACACCCCACCCTCCCACGAGACCATCACGTCAGAGACGGTCCCAAGCCGGGCCGTTGGACACATGCGTCGGAGGGTCTAAGACATGGTTGGACAGACTGTGGGGTACGTGCGGGTGAGCTCGGCTGAGCAGAACCTGGACCGCCAGCTCGAGGCGGTGGGGGAGTGCGACCGGATCTTCGAAGACAAGATCTCCGGCAGCTCCCGCGCCAAGCGCGCCGGGTTGGCGGAGCTGATGCGGTACGTGCGGGAGGGGGATCTGGTGAAGGTTGCCTCGATGGACCGGCTGGGACGGGACACTCGGGACCTGTACGCGATCGTGGATGAGCTCACCGCCAAGGGGTGTGCTGTGCAGTTCGTGTCAGAGCGGATCACCGTGGACAAGTCCGGCACCTCCCCGGTGGACGGGTTGATGTTGGGGATCCTGGCTGCGTTCGCTGAGTTCGAGCGCCGGCGGATCAAGGAGCGCCAGGCCGAGGGCATCGCCCTGGCCAAGGCTCGGGGCAAGTACGTGCAGGCCCCGAAGCTCTCGGACACCGACGTGGAGCAGGCGTGCGTGATGATCGAGATGGGGATCCCGAAGGCTGAGGTGGCGCGCACGTTCGGGGTGAGCCGGCAGACTCTGTACTCCTCATTGCGTAGGTTCGCTTCCGGACGTGGGTAACCGTCCCGCGTGGGCCACTCATTTTGAATCCGCTCTGGCAATATGGCCTATTTATGAGGATTTGAGCAGAGCCTCCTCGTATAAGGAGAGGTCAACGGCAGGCGCTGTGCCGATGGCCTGGAGTCGTCTGAAGAGTCTCAGGCAGAACCAGAGTAGTTGCGTACTCTCAGGTGAGAAGTGGAGACCTGCTTCAAGCATCTCTTTGTTGTAGGGTGGCGTGGTGTTATCGAAGGCAGAATCCAACAGGGCAAGACCCATGTCTAGGCGCGCATCCCCAGTATGATCTTGAATGTGCTTTTTCCCCGTCTCACCCCTCATACCTGTCGTCCACTCCGACTTGAGTGCAAGGATTCCCGAAAGGATGGGTCGCTGCTCAGGACGGGGGCCTTCGTGGGTCCCGTGGATATCAACGATCTTTTCACTAGTCCGCGTCAGTTGGCGCACCGAAGCTGCTTTCCGGGCGGCATAGCGTAGGTTCGAAGCATTTATTTTTTGCTTCACCTCGAACACGGCGTAAATGCTCTCCACTGGCACGATCCGCTCCCCCGCGGGTGACTCGAACCAGATGGGGGCGTATTGGCGGTCGTAAATAGCGATATCGATCTGGTGGCTTTGGCCGCCGGTGATATCCAGGGCGTGTACAGGGCCGACTTCATAACGTCCTGGCAGGTAGGTGCGAAGCATTCTCGTCCAGTTCGCCTCGGAGGCATTACCGATGGAGGTTGGATGGTCGGTGAACTCCAGAGGGATACCGAGTTCTGCGGAGAGGGTACGTTGCCGAGCCTGAAAGGCTAAATTCAGATCAATTGGTGAACTCATGGGGGTTATCCTTTCTGCTGGAGGCAACTTCTAGCACTAGTCGCTGGAGGTTGCCATCTGGATTCGCTTCCCGCGCGTGGCTGATCCAGTCTGTTGCGGTGCGGGCGACGACCACTAGGAGCACATCATGCGCCCCCGCCTTGGCCAGCTGGCGCAGGGCGAGCGAGTCAGTCTCACTCGGACCGTTCGGTCCGGGATGACTGTGCCACTCACCGATGTACCCCGTAGTGTTTTCGGGGCCTAATGCCCTCGTCTGCCTCAACGTTGCTGCAGCTATGGTCGCGTCCCGGCGATAGCGCACAGAGGTCGCTGTGGGATCAGGGACCTCGACGCATTGCACTATGCGCGGTTCGGTCTCGATGTAGTAGCCGAGAAGCAGGCCGCCCGTCTCACGTGGCAGGGCGCGGCTCGCTGCCTGGGTGAGCTCTGTCCAGGCATCAGCATTGATGGTCGCAACTCTCACGTTGGCAGCTCGAACAATGCGCGTGACTCGCCCGCGGGGGGCACCTCTTCGCCACAGAGCAGCCTGATCGCAAGCCGGGCTCCCATTCCAGCGGTTTCTATTACTGCAGCCGGTGGTGTCGGTGAGATCGGGTCCCCGCAGCCGGTCTCATACTCGCCTTCGATGGCACCTTCCAGAGGGTCCATCGACAGAGGCTCAGCTGCATTGAGAGGCGGACAGATGTCCGCTCGCCCGAACTGGCCCTGGCCCACGATTGCGACATGAAGGAACCGCGCGCCTGAAAGACGGGCCGCGTGTTGGAGCATGTGCCACACGAGCCGGCTGCCCGTGCAGTCGATCACGAGGTCGCGCGAGTCCATCAAGCTCACAGCATCGGCAAGAGTCTTGACGGGTCCCGCGCCGGTCATGCTCGACCCCGGGTCGCGGAGAAGGGCCGAGGCGCACACTGCTGTGGTCTTCGTCTGCCCGACGAACGCGGGTGAAGCTGCGTGGCGAACTAGGTTGCCCGGTAGCAACTTGTCGAAGTCGTGGACGCGCAGGTCTCCTACTCCGCTTCGATCGAGCACCTCCGCCACGTAGGATCCGATGCTGCCGGCGCCGATGACTGAGACTGACTTCTTGCGAAGGGCGGGGGCATGCCAACCGGCGCGGCGTCGTTGCGCTTGTGCTCTCTCTGCGACGGAGATGTAAGTGAGAGGGGCCTTGTCCTCGAGCCAGAACCCTATATAGCCGTCGCCCGCTCCTCGTCGGTAGCGCATGGCGACCAAAAGGGGCCGGCCAGTCTCCAGGAACTTGCCTATAGCTGGTCTGTCGCTTCCACAGGCAGCAACGAGGTCGGATGGTGAGATCACCGGCTTTGCGAGTTCACCGAGGTCGATCGCAACACCGTTCAGGAAGCGGTCGGGTTTGCGGTTCTTCCGCCGAGCCCCCTGTTGGCCAGGTGTCGCAGCTGGAGGAGGAGGCGTCTTCGCCCGCTTGACGCGCATCACTCCGTGAGCGTCTGGCAGCGATGATATGAACCATCCGGGTGAGAGACCGTCCCAGCGGTCAATCAGTAGTGAAGGGTGCACGGTGGAGCCGTTGACTTTGAGGAAGCGAGGCTGGTGGTAGGCCTCCAGATCGAGTTGGGGGGAGTCCTTGATCCACCCGGCGGCGTCGTTGGCGATCCAACTCTCGATGCGTTCGATGAGAATCGTTGGGTCGAGCCAAGGAATGCCTGCCTGGCCCTCCTCGGTCCAGAGGCAGAGGATCCCTTCCGGTCCGCTATGCCATCCGAGGTCTGTGGCCCTGTCGGGCAGGGACACGTTCGGCGGAGAGAAGGGATAGCTCGGCTGCAGCGTCACCCGCACCAGCTCACGTCGGGGCCCCAGCCGACCGGTCCATTCCCACTCAGTAGGGAGGTCGCCTGAGTGCTGGGTGCGGAAACCTCGCCGGTTCAGTCCCTCGTCGAGGCGGCGGACGGCCGTATCCAGGAAATCACGTGTGGCATCGTTCATCCGAACGTGGGAGAGTCACCGCTGGGCAGGCTAGCGTAGCCGGGGCGCACACTCGCGGCTTGCTCCGTCCCAGCCGACCGCGGAAGCAATGGGAAGACTGCTTCGCCCTCGGTGGTCAGTCCTAACAGTTCATGGAAGGCCTGCGCTGCGGCGTGGTCGTCTATCTCGTCCAGGGCGACGCGAGCACTCGTAGCAGCATGCTCCCACGCAGCTACAACAGCTTCCAGCTCTTCTGTCGTGGCCCGTACATGCAATTTCTGCCCAGGGACAGCAGGGTTTAGAAGTGGCGCGCTGCCGTCGGCATGGGCACGTAACAGCGGCACCATCGCCTCCAGTGCCACGGTGTAGTACTCCGCAATGGAGGACGGTAAGTCGGGGGCTCCTTCCGTTGGGATGTTCTGGAAGGCGTGGAAAGCGGCAACCTCAACAAAGAATCCACCCGGTTTCGCAGTCCCCATCAAAGCGCGACGCGTCTGGCGGAGCAGCTTCACCGTAGGAACGTACTTCTTATCGTGTGTAGCGTTGCATCCGCTGGTGAGTTCATTGAAGCGAAGGGGATGGGTCGTCTCCCAACCCTCCCCCTTATTAGGGATTTCCCATAGGTCCCCGACAGGTCGTGCTGGCACGACGTCGACGTGAAGGTCATAGACCGGGAAGTCCACCTTCACCGACCGGTCGTTGCGCGATACTCGATCGCCGTATTCTTCGGAGAGGGCGGAGAGGAACCGATCAAGCAAGTCTTGAGGGTCAACATCTACAGGCAAGTCCGGCAACTGACAGAAGACGTCCGCATCCTTGACGCGTCGGATCGAAACCTGCCTCCGGTAGGAGCCGATGAGGAGCGTCTCCAGTCCCCAATCCTTGAAATCTTCCCTGGAATTGAGCACGCGTCGTACCTCTTCGTGTGCTTCAGCAGCATGTTCGGCATCCTCCGCTGGCTCGATTGCTGCCAAGGCATCTCGAAATTGTTTGCTCAAGACTGCCATGAGGCCCCCTCCCGCTGACCTTCAATCAGCACTAGTAAGTGGGCTTCAGGATAGCGCGCACATGGACCCGGTGGATGGCCGCAGGTGCTCGGGACTACTCGGTAGCTGGTCCCCAAAGGGCCGGTGCGACTTCGAGGGCATCTTGGCCGTGGGCGGGCCATATTGCCCTGGAAGCGAGCGTAGTGGTCATGGATGCCGCTTCGACTGTGCGGCCGAAGTCGCGGTTTGTCGACTGAGAAGGTCCGACCTTTGCCACCGGGGCTGGTCCTTCCACCCCATTCGTCGTACCGGACGGGGTTACGAAGCCCTCTCTGCGTAACGGGCGAAGAGCAACTCCTGACGCTCGAGCTCTGTGCGGCATCGCCGCGGGGCGCCCATGATCCGGTCCATCACGGTGTCCAACCCGTCGTGGGCTCTCACCAGGACCGGGTCCATGCCCAGGGGCGCGTAGTGCTGGGCCAGGGAGCGTCCGGGATGGAGGGCCCGGGCTTCGAGGACTTTCTGGCCGGCCTTGGCTAGAGAGGCTCGGTCCTTGTCGATCAAAGCAGGAAGGGGGAAGCCGTTCCAGGTGATCGTGCTGGAGAACGAAATGCGGGACTCCAGCCGTCCTCCGACGGTCTTCATCCAGGTGATGAACATCGAGGAGGAGGCCACGGCGAAGACGATGCCGTCGGGGTCCACGGCACCGTAGACCTTGTTGGAGATGATGACGTCGGGCTCGAAGTGGGCCACGGGCAGGTAGGCGCGCCCCTCACTGCTGACTTCTGGGATCCCGACGAAGGGCACATCGGAAACGAGGCCGCGCTGGCGGAACAGGTGGGGGAAGCGTGCCCAGTCCCGGGTGGAAGCGGCCTTGGACTTGGCACGTTCGACGGCGACACCCTCGAGGCGACGTTTGAGCTCGGGGGAGCGGGAGGGCGCATCCGGGTCCATGTCGGCCAGCCAGAGGCACCAGCGCTGCTGGCCGCGGATCAACTCGACCGCACCGACGTAAGGGCGCACGTAGGGGGCCATCACGGGGTCGGCCATCACGGCCTGGTACTGCTCTGCGGTGACGATGAGGTTGCCGTCATCCGTGGGCTTGGAGCCATAGACGACCTCCGGCATGTCGGGGGCGAGCGGGATGCTGCGCTTCTCCACCAACACGTTGGGCCCATCCACCAGGTAGGCGTTGATCGTCTTCACCCCGGGCACCTCGCGGGCCTCACCGCGCGCATGCTCGTATTTGAACAGGCGCGCCCTGGCGTCGGGGTCGCGGGTGAAGCCGACGATCACGCAGTGCACCGCGGCCTTGCCGGGGGCCTGGGAGTCCCACGCGAAGGTGCGGTGGGCGAACTTGATCCGCCAGCCAGCCTGGAAGATTGGGGCGAACAAGCGGGCCGGCTGGTCCCCCTGAACGATGGAGTTCGTGGTCACGAACGCCCACTCCCCATCCCGCTCATCCAGCAGGCGCAGGGTGAGTGCGTGCCAGGAGGTCACGAAGTCCAGGCGGGAGAGCTGTTTGCCTTCTCCCCAGGCCGCCTGCATTAGCGCCAGCTGGGCAGCCGTGCGGGTGTGGTCACCTAGGAACGGGGGGTTGCCGAACACGAACGTGCGCCCGGCCGGGGCGGGGAGGGCCTGAGACCAGTCGAGGGTGAGCGCGTCGTGTTGGTAGATCGTGGCGGTGATCTTGATCGGCAGGCGCACCGGGGCCTGGCCGAGCGCGGCGGCCAGCTGTCGGTTGGCCTGGTGGTCCACGAGGAACATGGCGGTCTCGGCGATCTTGGCCGGCCACCAGTTGATCTCGATCCCGTAGAACCGGTCGATGTGGATCCGCTGGTCCAAGCTCACGTCCAGGGACAGGTCCTGGGACCCTGTGCGGCGGCGCTGGTCGGCCAGCAGGTCCGTCTCGATCTCGCGCAGCTTGGCGTAGGCCAGGTTCAAGAAGTTGCCGGCCCCGCATGCAGGGTCGACGTAGATGTTGGAGGCGATCTCCTCGATCAGGCCGATCACTTCACGCCGGGTGGTGGTCTTGTTCTGGATGAGCCGGTCCGCTCGGGCGCGGTACTCGTCCAGGAAGAGCGGGCCGATGGTCTTGAGGATGTTCTCCTCGGAGGTGTAGTGCTCTCCGTCCCCGCGGCGGGCCTGCTTGGACTTGACCAGTTGGAACATGGAGCCGAATACGGCCGGGGAGATCTGGGTCCACCGGAACCGGCAGGCGGCCACGAGCGCGTCCCGGAAGTTGTTGGTGAGGAACCCGGCGGTGGAGGTGCCGTCGAAGATGCCGCCGTTGACGTAGGGGAAGCGGGCCAGGGAGTCCGGCACACCGCGGCGCCGGTTCTCGGGGGTGTTGAGCACGCGGAAGAGGGCGTCGAGCTGGGGGCCGAGGTTGTCGGCGGTGGTGTCCCACTCCACCCAGCGTTGGAACAGGTCGGCCTCCCACAGGCCGGCGTCGTCTCCGTAGAGCAGGAACAGCAGCCGGGTGAGCAGGATCGAGGCCTGCTGGGTGGCGAACTCCTCCTCCTCGGCGTCCTCGGGGGCCTCCTCGCCCACGGGCACGTCCACCTCGTCTCCGACGAGGGCGGTGAACATAGAGGCCATCAGCTGCGCGGCCGCGATGGAGGCCTCTTGTTCCTCGGTCTTGGTCACGGTGTCCCGGCCGGCCAGGAACATCAGCTGGTCCACGTGATCGGCGGCCTCTTGCACGGTGAACTCGGACACCCAGCCGGCCTCGCCCAGACGTTCGACGCGGATGCGGGCGAAGTCGGTGACGAGCACGTACTTGGGCCACTCGTGCTGACCGATGGATCCGCCGGCCAGGTAGTCCAGTGCCTGGTCGTGGGCGACGTCGAGGTCGGCACCCAGGGACTTGGCCTCGCCCAGGGCGACGCCGGACCAGAAGAAGTCGATGTAGCCGGCCCCGCCGGTGGAGGCGCGCGCGGCCCCGCGCTCGAACAGGTCGATGCGCTCGGGGATCACCCCGAAGGTTCGCAGCAGGTCGGACCAGAACTGCTGGGCGAAGGACTTCTCCGTGTGGGTCTGTCCATCGGCGCGCCAGCGGTCGATGCGCTGACCCCAGGCATGGTCAAGCCCCTCGGAGTGGTGTAGCGATCTTTCATGTAGGGGTCAGGCGGTGAGGGCTGTCAGGGGGTCGGTGGTCACCTCGCTTCCGGTGTTCGCGACGGTGGTGAGCCGGCAGCGGGTGAGGAC
>NZ_RBLN01000100.1:0-7416 GCF_003989405.1 Micrococcus sp. HSID17227
CGGCCACCGCCCGGTCGGCGAACACGCGGGGGAACACGGCCGTGCGCGAGGTGGGCCGGAGCGCGCGGAACCGCCGAGCGGCGTCGTCGTGATCCGGCGTGCCCGCCGGGACGCCGTGCTGGTCCAACGTGCGGGCGAACGCCGTGTCCTGGAGCCCGTGCTCCACGATGGACGTGCCGGACATGTCCACCACGGCCAGGCGGAGGGGCGCGGCTGACGAGGCCGCGGCGGGGGGTGCCGGGGTGCGAGGGGCGTGGGGCAGGCTCATGCGTCTCCCGTCGACGGTGTGTGCCCACCAGGGAACCGTCCTCGTCTGGCCGCGGCATGGCCTGGGGGTGAACACCCGCGGAAGGGGCGGGCCACACCCGGTGGCCCGCGCACCCGGCCGCGCGGTGGAATCGGGGCCGCGAAACCGGTATGCTCGTCAGCCGTGGCCGTTCACGGTCACGTGCCTCCTTAGCTCAGCTGGCCAGAGCAGCTCCCTCGTAAAGAGCAGGTCGCCGGTTCGAATCCGGCAGGGGGCTCCCCCGGGCCCCGCCGCGTGATCACGCGGCGGGGTCCTCTCGTCTCCGGGCCGGCCCTCCGGGGCGCGCCGCCGTCAGAGCCCGGCTCCCAGCTCCTCCGCCCGGTCCAGGTGGCCGAGGGTGCGTTCGGCGTGCCGGCCGACCGACTCCGCCGAACCCTGACCGAGCCGGTACAGGGCGAGGGCCTGGGCGGTGGCGGCCAGCTCGTGCGCGGCGCGGGAGAGCTCACGGTGGACGTCGGCGGCCTCGGCCGGGATGTGCTCGCCGTCGCCCTCGTGGTCCCGGTGCAGGCGGACGCACAGGGCGCGGACCGCGGGGAGCCGTTCCGTGAGGACGTTGCCGGCGTGGACCACGCCGTTGCGCTCCTCGGGGCTCAGCACGTCCGTGCCCCGCTGGCCCTCCAGCACCTGCCAGTAGCGGTCCAGGGCCCGGCCGAGTCGGTCGTGGGCACGGCGCCACAGCCCCGTGCCGAGCTCGCGGTCGTCGGCACGCTCCTGACGGAAGCGTGCGAAGGGCCCCCTCATGCGCGGTCGCCGGACGGCTGGCGCGCGTCGGCGGGGTCGGTGACGAGCACGACCTTGCCCGTGCGGGTGGCGGAGTCGAACCAGTCGAACGCCTCGGCGGCCTCGGCGAGCGGGAAGCACGCCCCGACGCTCGCGTCGATGCGGCCCGCCGCCACCAGGGGCCACACGGCACGTTCGGCCGCGGCCACGATCCCGGCCTTGTCCACGACCGAGCGGGAGCGGAGCGTCGCCCCCGTGAGCCAGCCGCGCTTGACCACCAGCTTCATGATGTTGAAGTCCTCCGGGACGGCGCCGCCCTGGACCGCGAGCGTCACGATGCGTCCCTCGGGGGCGAGCGCGGACACGTTGGGCGCCAGGTACGGGGCGCCGACGACGTCGAGGATGACGTCCGCGCCGTGGCCGTCCGTGACCTCCTTGACCCACGGGGCGAAGGCACCGGACTCGGCGGCGCGGTGGTCGAACATGTGCTCGGCGCCCAGCCGCCGACCGAGCGCCACCTTCTCCGGGCCGCCGGCGGTGCCCAGCACCCGTGCACCGAGCGCGGCGAGGAACTGGACGGCGAAGGAGCCGATGCCGCCGGTGGCGCCGTGCACGAGCACCCGGTCCCCGGCCTGCACGCCCGCACGGCCCACGAGCGCCGAGTGCACCGTGCAGGCGACCTCCGGCAGGGCCGCCGCCTCGACGAGGCCGACGCCGTCGGGGACGGCCATGAGCTGGCCCGCCGGCACGGCGACGTACTCGGCGAAGCCCCCGCCGGCCAGGAGAGCGCACACCCGGTCACCGACGGCGAAGCGCCCCTCCCCCGGCATCCCGGCCTCGGGTCCCAGCGCCGCCACGGTGCCGGAGACCTCGAGCCCGGGGATCTCGGAGGCGCCGCGCGGCGGCGGATAGCGGCCCTCGCGCTGCGCGATGTCCGCGCGGTTGAGACCCGCGGCGGCCACGTGCACCAGCACCTCGCCCGGGCCGGGGTCCGGCACGGGCTCGTGGCCCACGCGGACGACGCCGTTGTCGCCGGCACCGGTGAATCGCACGGCGCGCATCTGTGCGGGGACGTCCATGGGGGTCTCCTCCTCTGGTCGGGGGTCGAGGGTCCATCCTCGCGCGCGGGGGCCGGACTCGCCACCGGCCGCCCGCCGGGCCACGGGCTAGAGTGGGTCCTCGACGCGGCGGCCCACACCGTCGCGGTCAGGCCCGGGATGGTTGTCCGAGCGGCCGAAGGAGCCGGTCTTGAAAACCGGTGCGCGGTGACCCCGTGCCGAGGGTTCGAATCCCTCACCATCCGCGTGCACACGACGAGAGGCGGCGGGCCGGACGGCCCGCCGCCTCTCGTTCACCTGGGGGCCACCTGGATGTGATGGACTCCGCGCGTCACCCCGCCGTCCACCGGCGGCGCACCTCTGTCATCACGCATCCCGGGGAGAGCCATGCCCAGCCTGTTCCGCCGCCGTGCCGTCACCACGGCCGCCTGCACCGTCCTCGTCCTCGCGCCCGCGAGCGCGGCGCCCGCCCTGGCCGTGGAGACGGCCGCCGCGGACGAGACCACCATCTCGATCCTGTCCTTCAACGACTTCCACGGCGCGCTGTCCGCGGACTACATCGGCACGCAGTTCGCGGACACCGTGGAGGACTACCGCACCGCGTTCGAGGCCGAGCACGGCGCCGGCTCCACGCTGCTGACCAGCGCCGGCGACCTGATCGGTGGCTCGAAGTCCGTGTCCAACGTGCAGCAGGACAACCCGACGATCGACGTGATGAACGCGCTCGGCCTGGACGCGCTCACCGCCGGCAACCACGAGTTCGACAAGGGCCTGGACGACCTGCAGGGCCGTGTGGAGTCCCGGGCCCAGTTCCCGGTGCTCTCCGCCAACCTGGTGGACCCGACGAGCAAGGAGCCCGTCCTCACCTCGCACGCCGTCTTCGACGTCGACGGCGTGCGCGTCGCGGTCATCGGCGCCTCCCCCAACGAGCTGTACGCGACCACCACCGGCGCGGGCCTGAAGGGCAACGAGGTCCTCGACGAGGTCGCCGCCGTGAACGCGGTCGCGGACGAGCTGGAGGCCCAGGACGCCGCCGACGTGATCGTGGCCTCGTACCACGACGGCGCCGCCGGGGCGGGCGAGCTGGCCGCCGAGCGGGCGGCCCGGGCCGAGTTCGACCGCATCGTCGGCGAGACCTCCTCCGCCGTGGACGTCATCTTCAACGCCCACACCCACCAGCTCTACCAGTACGACACCACGGCCGGCGGCGCCCACCGCCCCGTGATCCAGGCGGGCGCCTCCGGCAGCCACCTGGCCGCCGTCGAGCTGACCGTGGGCGCCGACGGCGAGGTCACCGGGCTCACCCCGCGCCTGCTGGCCCGGTCCACGCAGGCCCCCGCCGAGGCCGCCGCGGAATCCCCCGTCACCGCCCAGGTGTACGCGATCGAGCAGGAGGCCGTCGCGGTCTTCGAGGACCTGCAGGGCGAGGTCGTGGCCGACCTGTCCGCCTCCATCACCACCGACTACCAGAAGCTCATCGACGCCGGCGGCTCCTGGAAGGCCGGCGGCACGCGCGCCGCCGAGACCACCCTGGGCACCTGGGTGGGCGACGCCGTCAAGCACGCCGCCGAGCAGGCGAACCCCGAGGTGGACCTCGGCGTGACCAACCCCGGCGGCCTGCGCTCCGAGCTGCTGACGGACCGCTTCACCGACGGCGGCGCGTTCCCGGCCAAGCCGGCCGACCTCGTCGGTCGCCTCACCCTGGGCGAGCTGCTCGACATGGCGCCGTTCGGCAACACCATCACCTACTTCGACATCCCGGGCTCCTCCATCAAGCTGGCCCTCGAGGAGAACTGGCGGAACGACGTGCGCAAGTTCACCCTCGGCTGGTCCGAGGAGCTGACCTGGACCTACGACGAGTCCCGCCCGCAGGGGGACAAGGTGACCGGCGTGTGGATCGACGGCGAGCCGCTCCAGGCGGACCGCATGTACACGGTGGCCAGCCAGTCGTTCCTGGCCGACGACACCTGGACGACGCTCGGGGACCCGACCAAGGCCCCCGACGGCTACACCGCCTTCGCGACCGGCCGCCAGAACTTCGTGAACATGGGCCTGTTGGACTCCCAGGCGATCACGGACTACGCCCGCGCCCAGGACGCGGCCCACGGCGCCGTCGCCCCGGACTTCGGCAAGAACGGCGTGCCGGTCACCGACGCCCCCGCCTCGGTCGAGGCCGGGCAGGCCGTCGGCCTGACCCTCGGGGACCTCGTGGTGGACTCCGACGGCGCCCCCGCGGCGACCGCGGTCGACGTCGCCTTCCGCACGGCCGACGGCACCGAGACCGCCCTGGGCACCGTGGCCGTCCCCGCGGGCTCCGAGACCGTCACGCTCTCCGGGATCACCGCCCCCGCCGCGGCGGGCACGGGCGAGCTCGTGATGACCGTGCGCTACGCCGACGGCAGCACGACCGTGGTGCGCCATGCCCTCGAGGTCACCGCGGCCCCGTCCCCCACCGAGCCGGAGCAGCCCGCCCCGACCCACCCGGGCAAGGGTCATGGCAAGGGCCATGACAAGGGCGCCGACCACCCGGGCAAGGGCCGCGTGAAGGGCGAGGACCACCCGGGCAAGGGCCGCGGCGTGCAGCGCGGCGCCGCCACGCACCCCGTCTTCTCCGCCCATGCCTGGCTGACCGCCGCGGGCCTGCCGCGCTGACCCATCGAGAACGAGACCGAGGACGACATGACCCCCCTGCCCCGCTTCGCCGCGCGCACCGCGGTGACCACCGCCGCCCTGGCCCTGCTCGCCCCCGCCGTGGCCCTGCCCTCCCAGGCCAGCCCGGCCGGCGACTCCCTCGTCATCAACGAGGCGTACACCAACGGCGGCTCCGCGAACGCCGTGTACACCCACAAGTTCGTGGAGCTCTACAACCCCACCGACCAGCCGATCAGCCTCGACGGCTGGTCCCTGCAGTACCGCTCCGCCGCCGGCACGGCCGCGACCCAGGGCACGGTCGCGCTGTCCGGCACGGTGCCCGCGAAGGGCCACTTCCTGGTCTCCGGCGGCTCCAACGGCACCGCGGGCGCGGCCCTGCCGCAGGCAGACCTCGTGGCCGGCGGGGCGTTCAACCCCGCGGGCACCAAGGGCACGATCGTGCTCGCGCGCCAGGCGGGCACCGTGACGGACCTGCCGGTCGGCTCCGTGGTGACCGGCCAGGTGCCGGGCGTCGCGGACGTGCTCGGCTACGGAGCCACGAACACCTTCGAAACAGCGGCTGCCGGCGCCCCCTCGGCCAACTCGGACCCGAAGTCCCTCACCCGCACGAACGGCGTGGACACGGACGACAACAGCGCCGACTTCACCGTCACCGACCAGGTCACCCCGACCAACGCCGCCGCCACCGGCGGCGAGCCGACCCCGGAGCCCGAGCCGCAGCCGACCCCGGCCGAGCGGATCACCATCGCCCAGCTCCAGGGCACCGGCACGGCCACCCCGTACGCCGGGCGCCAGGTGACCACCACCGGCGTCGTCACCGCCGTGTACTCCACGGGCGGCTACGACGGCTACTACATCCAGACCGCCGGCACCGGCGGCGACACCCCCGACGCCACCCCGGGCGCCTCCGACGGCGTGTTCGTGTACTCGCCGGACACGGTCGGCTCCGTGACGCTCGGCGACCACGTCCAGGTCACGGGCGAAGCGGCCGAGCACTACGGCCTCACGCAGATCAAGGTCGCCGCCGGCGGCGTGCTGCCGGTCGCCGAGCCCGGCGCCGTGGCCCCCACGCCGGTGGAGTTCCCGCTGGAGGAGGCCGACCGTGAGGCGCTCGAGGGCATGGTCCTCGCCCCGCAGGGCGACTGGACGGTCACGGACAACTACTCCCTCAACCAGTACGGCTCCCTCGGCATCGTCCCCGGCACCACGCCGCTGGACAACCCGACGTCCGTGGCTCGGCCCGGCGCCGAGGCCCAGGCCGTCGCGGCCGCCAACGCGCAGCAGCTGATCGTGCTCGACGACGGGGCCACCACGAACTTCATGCGCTCGCCGGGCAACCAGAACCCGCTGCCGTACCTGGACGCAGACCAGCCGGTGCGCGTGGGCGCGGGCCTGGAGTTCACCACCGGAGTCATCCTCGACTGGCGCTTCGACGCGTGGTCCTTCCAGCCGCTGGGCCACCTCACCGACGCCACGGCGGCCGCCGTCCAGCCCGTGACGATCGAGGACACCCGCCCGGCCGAGGCCGCCCCCGAGGCGGTCGGCGGCAACGTCACCGTCGGCAGCTTCAACGTGCTCAACTACTTCACGACCCTGGGTCAGGACGTGGCCGGCTGCAGCGCCTACCGCGACCACGCCGGCACCCCCGTCACCACGAACGGCTGCCTGCCGCGCGGCGCCTACACCTCCGAGGCGTTCGCCCGCCAGCAGGAGAAGATCGCGGCCGCGATCAACGGCCTCGGCACCTCGGTGGTCGCGCTCGAGGAGATCGAGAACTCCGAGAAGTTCGGCCTCGACCGGGACCACGCGCTGGCCCACCTCGTGGAGGCCCTCAACGCGCAGGCCGGCGAGCAGCGCTGGGCCTACGTGGCCTCCCCGGCCACCCGTCCCGCGCTCGCGGACGAGGACGTCATCCGCTCCGCGTTCATCTACCAGCCGGCCGAGGTCACCCCGGTGGGCGAGTCGGTGATCCTGGACGACCAGACGAACTTCGACAACGCCCGCGAGCCGATGGCCCAGCTGTTCCGCGCCGCCGACGGCACGTCCGAGGGGGCGGCCGGCACCGACTTCGTGGCGATCACCAACCACTTCAAGTCCAAGGGCGGCTCGGGTGCGACCGGGGACAACGTGGACGCGGGCGACGGCCAGGGCGCGTACAACGCGGACCGCGTGGGCCAGGCCGAGGCCCTCGTGGCCTTCGCCGAGCGCATGAAGGCCGAGACCGGCACCGACCGCGTCCTGCTGATGGGCGACTTCAACGCCTACGAGAAGGAGGACCCGATCCGCGTGCTCGAGGCGGCCGGGTACCTCTCGCAGGGCGCGCTCACGGGCGAGTACTCGTACGCGTTCGGCGGCGCCGTCGGCAGCCTGGACGGGATCTACGCCTCGCCGTCGGCGGCGACGGCGATCACCGGCCAGGACATCTGGATGATCAACGCGAACGAATCCGTGGCACTGGAGTACTCGCGCCACAACTACGTGGCCGAGGACCTGTACTCCGCGGACCAGTGGCGGTCCTCGGACCACAACCCGATCCTGGTGGGCCTCCAGCTCGACGCGCCCGTGACCGAGCCGACCCCGGAGCCGGAGCCCTCCCCGGGCGAGACCTGCGACGGCGTGACCGATCCGCGCGGCGTGCCGGGCAAGCCCGCGAACTCCGTGCGCGAGTGGCTGCGCTGC
>NZ_RBLN01000101.1:0-237 GCF_003989405.1 Micrococcus sp. HSID17227
CTCTTGCTTGCTCGATTGCTTGCGTTCTCCGTCGCTGCTTTTCGCTTGTCTGCTTCCCCTCATCGGTCTTTTTTCTCTGTCTCTGTGTCTCTCTTCTATCACTTTTCCTCTGCCGTTTCCTTCTTGGTGGTACGTCCTCCTCTCTCTGGCGTTTCTTCTCGCTCTCTCGCCTGCTCTATCGTCTCGTTCCTTGCTGCCTTGTTCCTGTGTTTTTTGTTTTTTTTTTTTTTTTTTTTT
>NZ_RBLN01000102.1:0-7391 GCF_003989405.1 Micrococcus sp. HSID17227
TCAGCACGAGGCCCCACTCCTCCTCGAGCGCCACGAGGGCGCGGCCGCGGTTCATGGCCCGCGCTGCCGGCGGGATGGCGGCCTCGTGCAGCCGCGGCAGCATCGTCTCCTCGAGCACGGCCGCGGCCATCTCGGCCCGCAGGCCCCGCTCGTCCGGGCAGTAGAACGCGGAGCGGTGCTCGTCCTGCAGGACCCGCACCAGGTCGTCCTCACCGGGCTCCGGGAACGGGTCGGCCACGGGCCGGGCCAGGCGACGCCGGGCCCGCTCCGCCGCCTCGGCCTCCACCTCGGCGCGCGTGCGGTGGCCGCCGGCGATCAGTCGCGCCTGGACCGCGTCCGGGAACGCGGCCAGCGGCTGGAAGACGCGCAGGTGCGCGGTGCCGCGCGCGACACCCGGGGGCGGGCCGTCGTCGTCGTGGGTCATCGCGGGCTCGTCCGTGGTTCAGCCCAGCTCGACGACCACGGGCGCGTGGTCCGAGGCGCCCTTGCCCTTGCGCTCCTCGCGGTCGATCCAGGCGTCCGTGACCGTCCGTGCGAGGGCGGGGGAGCACAGCTGGAAGTCGATGCGCATGCCCTTCTTCTTGGGGAAGGCCAGGCCCGTGTAGTCCCAGTACGTGTACACGCCGGGGCCGGGGTGGCGCGGGCGCACCACGTCCACCAGCCCGGCGTCCTCGAACGCGCGGAACGCCGCGCGCTCGGGCGGGGAGACGTGCGTGTAGCCCTCGCGCTGGAACAGCTCGATGTCCCACACGTCCTCGTCCTGCGGAGCGATGTTCCAGTCGCCGGTCAGGGCGAGCCGGGTGTCCGGGTCCTCGGCGAGGCGAGCGGCCGCGTGCTCCTGGAGCACGCGCAGCCACTCGAGCTTGTAGCCCATGTGCTCGTTCTCCAGGCCGCGCCCGTTGGGCACGTACAGGCTCCACAGGCGGACCGGGGCGACGCCGTCGGCCGCCTCGGCGCCCACGGTCGCCCCGATGGCGCGGGACTCCTCCTGCGGGTCCACGCCGCCCTTGCCGAAGTGCGGCTGGCCGGGGAAGCCGCGCTGCACGTCGCTCAGGCCGACGCGGGAGGCGATGGCCACGCCGTTCCACTGCGAGGTGCCGTTGTGCACCACCTCGTAGCCGGCGCGCTCGAAGAGCTCCCACGGGAAGTTCTCGTCCCGGCACTTGGTCTCCTGGATGGCCAGGACGTCGATGTCATGGCGCTCGAGGAAGGCCTCGACGCGGTCGGCGCGGGCACGGAGGGAGTTGACGTTCCAGGTGGCGATCTTCACCCGGCCAGGCTATCGAAGGGCGCGGACACCGTGGGATCGGCGCCTCAGCGCCACCAATCGTCGTGGATCGTCACCGGCGTGGTGCGCTTGTGGCGGCTGCGGAGCCAGATGCCCTCGAGCTTCTCCGCGACCTCGGTAGGGACGTCCTTGCCCTCGAGGTAGTCGTCGATGTCCTCGTACGTCATCCCGAGTTCGGCCTCGTCCGTCTGGCCCGGCGTGCCGTCCAGCAGGTCCGCGGTGGGCACCTTGTTCCACAGGGGCTCGGGGGCTCCGAGTTCGCGGCCCAGCGCCCGCACCTGCCGCTTGTTCAGGCCGGCCAGCGGCAGGACGTCCGCGCCGCCGTCGCCGAACTTCGTGTAGAAGCCCGTGATGGCCTCCGCCGCCTGGTCCGTGCCGATCACCAGCTGCCCGTGGGCGCCGGCCACCGCGTACTGGGCCGTCATGCGGATGCGGGCCTTCACGTTGCCCTGGTTGTAGTCCGAGATCGGCTCCCCCACCGCCTCGGCGAAGGCGGCGGCCAGACCCTGCACGGCCTCCGCGATGTTCAGGGTGACGTCCTGATCCGCACCCACGAAGTCCATGGCCGCCCGGGCATCCGCCTCGTCGTGCTGCACCTTGTAGGGCAGGCGCACGGCGGTGAACCGGGGGTTCTCGCGGGAGGGCACGACGTCGGCGCCCACCCCCGCCTCACCCGGCGGAGTGGTGTCGGGGCCGCCCAGGGCGACGGCGTCCGTGACGCCGAGCTGGGCGCGGCGACGCTCGACGGCGAGCTGGGCCAGCCGGCCGCCCACGGTGGAGTCCACGCCGCCGGAGATGCCCAGGACGAAGCCGGACGCGCCCGTGGCCGCGAGGTAGTCGGCGAGGAAGGCCACGCGCCGTTCGACTTCGGCCGCGGGGTCGATCTCAGGGAGGACGCACTGCTCGGCGATGATCCGCTGCTGGAGTTCACGCATGCCGGTCAGCGTAGGACCGGCGCCGCGCACGGGGACAGGGGCGACCGGCGACGGCGGCTCACGCGTCCGGGTGCCCCAGGTTGCGGGCGATGCGGCGCAGGACGCGGACGGCGTCGTCGATCTGGTCCCGCGGGACGTCCGCCGTCGCCTCGGCACGCAGGGCCTCGACCGCCTCGCCGACGCGGGCGCCCGCGGTGCGGCCCGTGGCGGTGAGGGTGTAGAGGTCGCCCTCGACCGTCACCCAGTGGGACTCGACCAGCTCCTCGATCTGACCGGACACCGCGCCGCGCTGCTCCTCCTCGAAGCCGGCCTCGAGCTCGGCACGGGACTGCGGGGCCACCGTGAGGGTGTTCAGCAGCTGCCACTGGGCGCGGGTCAGGCCGTGCTCCTCGAGGCTCTCGGCCACGCGCGCCGCGATCAGGCCCTCGGTGAGGGTGAGCCAGTGCGCCAGGGGCAGGCCGGAGGGATGCTGGACGGGGGCGTCGTCGTGCGGGATCTCGCTCATAACCCGAGCCTAGCCAGGCCGGGACGGAATCGGCAGGGGTGGCCGGGCTCGCACTAGCATGGGCGGCATGACCGACGCGCAGACCCCCACCGTCCCCACGCCCGAGCAGGACCGCGAGCGGCTCAAGCAGCTCATCCAGGAGCTGGCCGTGGTGCACGGCCGGGTGACCCTGTCCTCCGGCAAGGAGGCGGACTACTACGTGGACCTGCGTCGTGTCACCCTGCACCACGAGGCCGCCCCACTGATCGGCCGCGTGATGCTGCGCCTGCTCGAGGAGAACGGGATCGAGTTCGACGCGGTGGGCGGCCTGACCATGGGCGCCGACCCCGTGGCCACCGCGATGATGCATCAGGCCGGCACCGTGGGCCGCGCGCTCGACGCGTTCGTGGTGCGCAAGGCGCAGAAGTCGTACGGCATGGGCCGGCAGGTGGAGGGCCCGGGCGTGGACGGGCGCCGCGTCGTCGTGCTGGAGGACACCTCGACGACGGGCGGCTCCGCGCTGACCGCCGTCGAGGGCGTGCGCAACGCGGGCGGCGACGTCCAGGCCGTGGCCGTGATCGTGGACCGCGCGACCGGCGCCGCCGAGCGCGTGGCCGAGGAGGCGGGGGTGCCGTACCTGTACGCGTTCGGCAAGGACGAGCTCGGCCTCGACTGAGCCTCGGACTGCCCCGCGCGCCGCCCGCCTAGAGCCAGTCCGCGCGCTTGAACAGCACGAACAGCGTGAGGGCCACCGCCAGCATGAGTCCCAGGGCGAACGGATAGCCGAACGTCCAGTGCAGCTCGGGCATGCCGTCGAAGTTCATGCCGTAGACCGAGCCCACCAGCTGCGGCGCGAAGATGATCGCCGCCCAGGACGAGATCTGCTTGACCTGCTCGTTCTGGGCGATCGACTGCTCGGACAGCCGCTTCGACGCCAGCGTCGAGTCCAGCTCGAGGGCGCTGTGGAGCATCTGGCGCATGGTCGTCACGCGCTCGTTGATCTGGACGGTGTGGTCGTGGACGTCACGCAGGCGGCGCAGGTTCTCCACCTCGAGGCGCGCCTGATCGCTGAGCTCCTCGTCCTCCCAGGCGTGGGCGTCGTCGCGCCGGGGCAGGCCGTCGGCGTCGAGGCGGCGGGTGTCCTCGTGCAGGCGGGTGCGCACCTCCTCCTGGAGCTGTTCCACGATGGACGGCAGCGCGCGGATGGCGTGCTGGAAGTTCAGCACCTCGCGGGAGAGCTGGTAGATGCGCCGGGAGACGTGCCCGTCGCCGGCGAAGACCTGGCCCTCGATCTCCTCGATGTCCTGTTCGAGGCCGTCGGCCACGGGGAAGTAGTCGTCCACGACCCGGTCCAGGATCTCCAGGGTGACCTGCCACGGCCCCATCGCGAGGCGCTCGCGGCCCTCCGTCTCCAGGAACCGACGCACGGCGGCCAGGTCCGGCTCCTCCGCGTGACGCACCGTCACCACGTAGTGCTCGCCGGTGAAGACGCTCAGCTCGCCGAACTCCACGGTCTCGGTGCGGTCGATGTAGCGGGCCGGGTGCAGGACCATGAACGAGTCCTCGCCGTAGCGGTCCAGCTTGGCGCGCTCGCCCCCGGTGAGGGCGTCCTCGACGGCGAGCGGGTGCAGGCGCAGCTCTTCCGCGACCGCTTGGAGCTCGGCCATGTCCGGGCGGTACAGGCCCAGCCAGGCCATGCCGCCGGTGCGCTCGCACGCCTCCCAGGTGTCTTCGAGGGTGGAGGGGGCGTGGACGCGCCGCCCGTCCACGTACACGGCGTTGTCGATCATGCTCACCCGGACATTCTCCCCGACGGCGGCCCCCGGCGGATTCCAGGATGCGCGCGCTACGGTGGCGCCATGAAGACTCCGCGTCATGCCCCGCCCGTCGTCCGCGACGGCAAGACCCTGCTCCCCGCCCACGCCGTCTCCACGGCCCCGGTCACCGCATTCGGTCTGATCGGCGGCTACCTGACCGCCCGTGAGACCGGCATCCGGCCGCTCGGCGGTGTCGTGCTGGCCACCGCCGGCCTGTATGCCGGCCGGACGTGGTTGGCCACGCGTGGGCCGGCCGTCACCGGGGGCCTGGCCGCCCTGTACCTCGGCGGCTTCGGCGCCTCCCACCCGCTGGCCAAGAAGATCGGTGCGTGGCCGGCGGTGCTCTCCGTGGCCGCGGTGTCCGCCGGGGCCGCCTGGGCCGCCGTCGACCGGTCCGAGGCCGGCCGCTGAGCGAGCCCGCGCCGGCCGAGGACGGCGCCGCGCCCCGCGAGGTCGGCGTGGGCCCGTGGACCGGCCCGTGGCCGGAGGACCCCCGCTACGACCCGGAGCTGCTCGCGCACGGCGACCGCCGCAACGTGCTCGACCACTACCGCTATTGGAGCCTCGAGGCGATCGTCGCGGACCTCGACGCGCGGCGCCACCCGTTCCACGTGGCCATCGAGAACTGGCAGCACGACCTGAACATCGGCACCGTCGTGCGCACCGCCAACGCGTTCAACGCCGCCGGGGTGCACATCATCGGGCGGCGCCGCTGGAACCGGCGCGGCGCCATGGTCACCGACCGCTACCTGCACGTGCGCCACCACGAGACGGTGGAGGCGTTCACGGAGTGGGCGGCGGGGGAGGGGCTGCCCGTGCTCGGCGTGGACCTGTTCCCCGAGTCGGTGCCGGTGGAGACCTTCGACTTCCCGCGCGCCTGCGTGCTCGTCTTCGGGCAGGAGGGGCCGGGGCTCTCTGCGGAGGTGCGGGCGGCGTCGAGCGCGGTGCTGTCCATCGCGCAGTACGGCTCCACCCGCTCGATCAACGCGGGCGTGGCCGCCGGCATCGCGATGCACGCGTGGATTCGGCAGCACGCGGCCGTCCCCTGAGTCCGGCGCGAGCCAGACGATTCCGCGCTGAAAGGAGCCTCTGGACCGCAGATTCGTCTGGCTCGCCGCGCAGAACGGCGCAGGACCGCGCAGGACCGCGCCGACGACGTGCGGCGTGACGGCCTCAGCCCGCGAAGGGCCGGACCGGCAGGCCCGTCACCCCCGGGCGGACGGCGAACAGGGCCCCGGCCAACGGGTCCTCGCCGCGCTCCATGTTCTCCCAGGAGGTGGTGATGTAGAGGGTGCCGAGGTCGTCGCCGCCGAAGGTGCAGGCCGTGGTCTTCTGCACGGGCACCTCGACCACCTCGTCGAGCGTCCCCTCGGGCGTGTACCGGTGGATCTGCCCGTGGCTGATCACGGCCACCCAGATCCCGCCCTCGGCGTCCACGGTGAGTCCGTCCGGCTTGCCCTCCCCGTCGAGCACGTCCACGAGCACGCGGCGGTTCGTCAGGCCCTCCTCGCGGGAGTAGTCGAACACGGCCACCTGCCGTGTGGGGGTGTCGTTGTAGTAGGCCCGTGTGCCGTCCGGGCTCCACTCGAGGCCGTTGGACGTCGTCGCGCCGGTCAGCACGACGTCCACCTCGCCGGCGCCGCCGTCGGGTCCGGGGGCGAGCCGGTAGAGGTTCGCGGCGCCGGGGGTCTTGGCGTACGCCATGGTGCCGCAGTAGAACCGGCCGTCCGGGTCGCAGCCGCCCTCGTTCATGCGGATCCCGGCGTCCGCGCCCCACAGCTCGGGCAGCGTCGTCAGCTCGCCCTCGGGCGAGATCAGGGCGAAGCCCCGCTCCACCGCGACGACGGCGCCGCCCCCGGCACGCGGGCGCAGCGCGGCGGCCACGTCGCCGACGTGCGTGCGGTCCACCGTCCCGTCGGCGCGCAGGGACAGGACGTCCCCGGCGAGCATGTCCACCCAGCGCAGGCCGCCGCCGGCGGTCACGCCCTCGGCGGCGGCGCCCCAGGAGGCGGCCCAGACGGGGCCCTCGCCGTGGTAGGCGATGGGATCGGTGACCTGCTCGGCGCGCATGACTGCTCCTTCGGTGGGCGGGACGGTCCTGGCCCCGACGCTAGCCGAGGCTCAGAACCACCCGCACGAGTCGGCGGTCCAGCGGTCGGCGAGGGTCGCGTCCAGGAACGCCCCCATCCGCGGCAGGGAGGCCACGTGGCCGCCCACGTGGGTCGGGGTGAGGAGCGGGTCGAAGCGCACCCGCGCGCCCTCCGCGCACCAGCGGCGGCCCAGGTCGCGGCCGGCGCGGTACGGGATGACGTCGTCCGTGACGGAGTGCGCGATCATCACCGGCACATCGGGACGGCGGCCCTGCGCGCCGATCCGCTGCTCGGCGAGGATCCCGGCCAGCTCGGCGTCGGAGCGGACGAGCTCAGGGAAGTCCTGCCCCGTGTGGGTCAGCGTGGCGGAGTCGAGGTGCGCGTAGGCGAGGCTGCCTGCCAGGCAGGTCTCGGCCGCGCCGTCGAGGGCCGTCAGGCCGGTCTCGTTGAGGTGCGTGGCCGGGTCCACGTCGTACGCGGCGAGCTGCCCGGCCATCGCGTAGAGCAGGAAGGCCGCGTAGAGACCGCCGTCGATCCGGCCCGCGACCTGCACGAGGTCGGCCGGCGGGGCGCCCGCGTAGGCGCCCTTGAGGTCCAGCTCCGGGGCGTAGTCGGGCGCGAGCTCGGGGACCAGTTACTCCGCGCGGCTGCCGGTGACGGGGTTGTGGTCGTCGTCCCCGCGCTCGTCGGCGTGGAGATTGGCGACCTCCAGCATTCGCGGCTCGTGCGCGTGCTGCACGTAGTCGCCGTCGGACGGGCGGAGATAGGCCTGCCCTC
>NZ_RBLN01000103.1:0-7493 GCF_003989405.1 Micrococcus sp. HSID17227
CTGCCGGCCTGGATCGAGCGAGCCGGCGACCTGCACGCCGTGGCCCGGGGCCGCGACGTCGTCCTCGCCGACGAGCTGCACCTGCAGCAGGTCGGGGGCGTCCCACACGGTCTCGGGGTCGCCGGGGGCGACGACGACGGGCAGCAGCCCGGTGCCGTCCTTGCCCGTGGACTCGGCGATCAGCTGCTCGATCCAGGCCGGCAGTCCGGCGATGCCGGACCCGTGGTCGGCGAAGACGAGCTTGTCGCGCAGCGGGCGGGTGCCGCCCAGGGCCGCGCCGAGCTGCAGGCCCGGGTTGTCCTCGTCGTCGGCGATCAGCAGGTCGAGCACGGCCTCCGCGTCGTCCAGCAGGGCCGCGACGTCCACGCCGGCCAGGCCGGTGGGGACCAGGCCGAACGCGGTGAGGGCCGAGAAACGCCCGCCCACGGTCGGGTCCGCGGTGAAGACGGCGCGCCAGCCGGCGGACTCGCACGCGGCGTGCAGCGGCGAGCCCGGGTCCGTGACGGCGACCAGGCGGGTGCGGGGGTCGATCCCGGCGTCGCGGAACGCGGCCTCGACGACGCGGCGCTGCGAGTCGGTCTCCACGGTGGAGCCGGACTTGGAGGAGACCACCAGCACGGTCCGCTCGAGGTCGCGCTCGAGGGCACGGGAGACCTGGAACGGGTCCGTGGAGTCCAGGACCTCGAGCTCGACGCCGGCCGTCGCCGCGATCACCTCGGGGGCCAGGGACGAACCGCCCATGCCCGCCAGGAGCACGCGGTCCACGCCCTCGGCGCGCAGCTCCCGGGTCAGCTGGGCGATGTGCGGGACGAGGGCGCGGGAGTCCTCGAACAGGTCGATCCAGCCGAGCCGCTTGGCGGCCTCGTCGCGGGCCGGCGCCCCCCACAGGTCGGCGTCCTGCGCCCCGAGGCGGGAGGCGACGCGGTCCTGGAGGAGGGCGGGCAGATGGCGGTCGATCGCCTCGAGGGCGGCTCCGGTGGCGGTGAGGCCGAGGGTGCTCATGGGGGGTCCTTCCGTGCGCGTGGCGAGCGGGCGGCGGGGTCGGGGGGCGGGTGCGGTCAGCGATGGGCGTCGAGCCCGGAGCGGACCGAGCCGAGCAGCTCGTCCCACGCGGCCTCGAACTTCTCCAGGCCCTCAGTCTCCAGCACGTCCACGACGTCCTGGTAGGACACGCCTGCCGCGCCGACCGCGTCGAGCAGGGCATCGGCCTCGGCGTAGGCGCCCGTGACGGTGTCCGCCGCGATCACCCCGTGGTCGGCGACCGCCTCGAGGGTCTTCTCCGGCAGGGTGGTCACGGTGTGCGGTGCCACGAGTTCGGTGACGTACAGCGTGTCCGGCAGGGCGGGGTCCTTGACGCCGGTGGAGGCCCACAGGGGCCGCTGCACGGGGGCGCCGGCCGCCTCGAGCAGGCGCCAGCGCTCCGAGTCCAGGGCCTGCTCGAAGGCTCGGTAGGCCAGGCGCGCGTTGGCGACGGCGGCCCGGCCGGTCAGCGCCTCGGCCTCGGGGGTGCCGATCGCGCGCAGCCGCGCGTCGACCTCCGTGTCCACACGGGAGACGAAGAAGGAGGCCACCGAGTGGAGGCGGCGGACGTCGTGCCCGTTCGCCCGGGCCTTCTCCAGGCCGGTGAGCCAGGCGTTGAGCACCCGGCGGTAGCGGGGCAGGGAGAAGATCAGGGTCACGTTCACGCTGATGCCCGCGCCGAGCACGTCCGCGATGGCGGACAGGCCCTCCACGGTCGCGGGGATCTTCACCATGAGGTTGGGACGGTCGACGGCCGCCGCCAGCTCGCGGGCCTGCGCCACGGTGCCGGCGGCGTCGCGGGCCAGGCGCGGATCGACCTCAAGGGAGACGAAGCCGTCCGCCCCGCCGGTGCGCTCGTGGACGGGCGCGAGCACGTCGGCGGCGCGGCGCACGTCCTCGGTCGTCAGGGCGACGACGGCCTCGTCCACCGAGGCGCCGGCCGCGGCGAGTTCGCGCAGCTGTCCCTGGTAGGCGCCCGCGTCCGCGAGGGCGACCGCGAAGATGGACGGGTTCGTGGTGACGCCGGTGACCGAGCGGGTGGCGATCAGCTCTTCGAGCGTGCCCTCGTCCAGCCGCGTGCGGGAGAGGTCGTCGAGCCAGATCGACACACCGGCCTGGGCCAGCGCGGCGGTGTTCGGGTTCTGCGGGGTGCTCATGGTCTGCGGGTGCCTTCCCTTCGGGGTGGACGTGCTCGGGGCGCCGTGGGCGCCGGGCCTCAGAGGAGGCCGCGGGTCACCTCGGCGACGTGCTCGCCAGTGAATCCGTACTTCTCCATCAGGCGGGCGCCGTCGGCCGACTCGCCGTAGTGCTCGAGGCTCACGCGGGCGCCCGGGGAGGAGGCCGTCACCGTGTGCTCGAACCACGGCATCGCGATGCCGGCCTCGACGGAGACGCGGACCGGGGCGTCGGGGCCGTCGGGCAGGACCTCGGCCCGGTAGGCCTCGTCCTGCTCGGCGAACCACTCGAGGCAGGGGGCGGAGACGACGCGGGTCGGGACGCCGTCGGCCTGCAGCAGCGCGCGGGCCCGCACGGCCACGGAGACCTCGGAGCCGGTCGCGATCAGCAGCGCGCGGGCCGGCGTCGGCGCGCCGTCGGCATCCGTGGCGTCGATGAGGACGTAGGCGCCGCGGGCCACGCCCGAGGCGGGGGCGAAGCCGTCCGTGTCCCGGGGGAGCACGGGCAGGCTCTGCCGGGACAGGACGAGTCCGGCCGGGCGGTCCCGGTGCTCGAGCACCGTCCGCCACGCCCACGCGGTCTCGTTGGCGTCGGCCGGGCGGACGACGTCGAGCCCGGGGATGGCCCGCAGGGCGGCCAGGTGCTCCACCGGCTGGTGCGTGGGGCCGTCCTCGCCGAGGCCGATGGAGTCGTGCGTCCACACGTACGTGCTCGGGGTGCCCATGAGGGCGGCCAGGCGGACGGCGGGGCGCATGTAGTCGGAGAACGTCAGGAACGTGCCCATGTAGGCACGGGTCAGGCCGCCGATCGTGATGCCGTTGACGATCCCCCCGGCCGCGAACTCGCGGACGCCGAAGTGCAGGGTGCGGCCGTACTCGTGGCCCTGCCACGTGGCGGTGGAGCGGCGGGCCGGGATGAAGGAGGGCTCGCCCTTCATGGTGGTGTTGTTCGACCCGGCGAGGTCGGCCGAGCCGCCCCAGAGCTCGGGCATGACCGGCGCGAGGGCCGTGAGCACCTCTCCGGAGGCCGCGCGCGTGGCCAGGCCCTTCTCGTCCGCGTCCCAGGACGGGAACGCGTCCGCGAAGCCAGCGGGCAGCTCTCGTCCGGCCAGTCGGTCGTACAGCCGCGCGTTCTCCGGGTTCGCCTCGCGCCAGGCCTGGAACGCCGCCTCCCAGCCGCGGCGGTACTCTGCCGAGCGCTCGGTGATGGACCGGGCGCGGGCCAGGAGCTCGGGGTCGACGTCGAAGGTCTTGGTCGGGTCCAGCCCGAGGCTCTCCTTGAGGCCGGCGACCTCGTCCGTGCCGAGCTTGGAGCCGTGGATGCCGCCGGTGTTCTGCTTCGTGGGGGAGGGCCAGCCGATCACGGTGCGCAGCTTGATCAGCGAGGGCCGGCCGGTCTCGGCCTTGGCCGCGACGAGGGCGTCGTACAGGGCCTCCACGTCCTCCGTGTACTCGGTCACGGCGTGGCCCTGGGCGCCGTTGGTCCAGTCGACCTCCTGCACGTGCCAGCCGTAGGCCTCGTAGCGGCGGACCACGTCCTCGGTGAACGCGATGTCCGTGTCGTCCTCGATCGAGATGCGGTTCGCGTCGTAGACGACGACCAGGTTCCCGAGCTCCTGGTGCCCGGCCAGCGAGGAGGCCTCGGCGGCGACGCCCTCCTGGATGTCCCCGTCGGAGGCGAGCACGAACACGTGATGGTCGAACGGGGAGGTGCCGGGGGCGGCGTCGGGGTCCATCAGCCCGCGCACGCGGCGCTGCTCGTACGCGAAGCCGACGCCCATCGCCAGGCCCTGGCCCAGCGGACCCGTGGTCACCTCGACGCCGTGGGTGTGGCCGTACTCCGGGTGGCCCGGGGTCCTGGATCCCTCGGTGCGCAGCCCCTGGATGTCCTCGATCTCGAGCCCGGCGCCCGCGGCGAACAACTGCAGGTACTGGATGAGCGAGGCGTGGCCCGCGGAGAGGATGAAGCGATCCCGGCCCTCCCAGCGGTCGTCCGTGGGGTCCAGGTGCATGACGTTCTGGTACAGCTGCCACGCCACGGGGGCCAGCGAGATCGCGGTGCCGGGGTGGCCGTGCCCGGCCTTCTCCACGGCGTCCGCCGAGAGCGCCTTGAGCGTGTCCACCATCCGGCGGTCCTGCTCCGAGTAGACGAACCCGCGGGCCGGGGCCACCCGGTCCAGGGTCGGGGGGGTGGACGGCTGCGCGGCGTCGGTCACGGGTTCTCTCCTGGCGGATCGGGAGCGTCGGGGTGCGGCCCCGGCCGACGCCGGGGCGTCGCGGCGCGGGGCCGTCGTCCCAGCCTAGCCGCGCGACGGCGGGGCGGGCCCGACCGGGCGCCTCATGACATGCTTCGCCCCCGGGCGAACAGCCGTTGACACGAGTAGACTGGGTCAAGGCCTGACCGCAGGCGGACCGCCCGAGTGGCCGATCCGAACCCCGGGACGGGCACGCCCACCGTCCCCTCACCGTGAGAAGCAGATGTCATCCTCCCTGGAGTCGCCGTCCGCCGCCCGCGTCGCCGCCGCCGAGCCCGGCGTCGTCGACCGGTCCCCGCTGCCCCTGCGCCGCAAGGTGCGGGCGTACGTCGAGCTGACGAAGCCCCGGGTGATCGAGCTGCTGCTGGTGACCACGCTGCCGACCATGATCTTCGCGCAGCGCGGCTTCCCGGACGTGCTCACCATGATCGCCACGCTCGTCGGCGGTGCGCTCGCCGCCGGCGCCTCCGGCACCTTCAACTGCTACATCGACCGGGACATCGACCGGGTCATGAAGCGCACCGAGAACCGGCCGCTCGTCACCGGCGAGGTCACCCCGCGCGAGGCCCTCGTGTTCGCGTGGGTGCAGACGGTCGTGTCCATCCTGATCCTCGGGTTCGGCGCCAACTGGCTGGCGGCCGGCCTGGGCGTGGCCGCCATCTTCTTCTACGTGGTCGTGTACTCGCTCGTGCTCAAGCGCCGCACGGAGCAGAACATCGTGTGGGGCGGCATCGCCGGCTGCTTCCCCGTGCTGATCGGCTGGGCGGCCGTGCGCGAGACCGTCGAGTGGCCGGCCATCGTGCTGTTCCTCGTGGTCTTCCTGTGGACGCCCCCGCACTACTGGCCGCTGTCCATGAAGTACAAGCGCGACTACCAGCAGGCCGACGTGCCGATGCTCGGCGCCATCGCCTCCGCGCGCCACGTCTCCAACCAGGTCGTGCTCTACGCGTGGGCCACCGTGGCGTGCTCCCTCCTGCTCGTGCCGATGGGCTGGGCCGGCATCGTCTACACCGCGGTCGCGCTCGTCGTCGGAGGCTGGTTCATCTGGGAGTCCCACGTGCTGCAGGTGCAGGCCCAGCGCGAGGACTTCGAGGACCGCAAGGCCATGAAGGTCTTCCACCTCTCCATCACCTATCTGACGCTGCTGTTCATCGCCCTGGCCGTGGACCCGTTCGTGGGTGCGCCGCTGATGCACTTCGGCGCCTGACCTCGGGTCCGCCCCGGGCGCTCCCCGGGACGCAGACGACGACGGCCCCGCACCAGCCGGTGCGGGGCCGTTCGCGTGCGCGGGGTGTCAGCCCGCAGCGACGGTGCGCGCGGGCGTGGCGGTCTCGACCGCGGCACCGGGTCCGGCCGTGACGTAGCGGGCGACCTGCCGGTCCCAGGCCTCCGTCGCCGACGCCACGAGCAGTGCCGAGCCGAGCATGTGCAGCAGGACCACACCGATCGGCAGGCCCGTGAAGTGCTGGGTGTAGCCCACGGCGGCCTGGAACACGAGGGCGAGCAGGAGCCGCAGCACGGCGGCGCGCTGCAGGCGGGAGGCGCCGGCCGCGCGGCGCACCGTGAAGAACAGGACCAGGGCGGCCGCCAGGAGCAGGTACACCGGGACCACGTGGGCACGCGTGACCAGCAGCGGGTCGAACTCGTGGCGCGGCGAGCCGGGGTCGCCGGAGTGCGGGCCCGTGCCGGTCACCACGGTGCCCAGGTACACGGCGGCCCACGTCAGCGCGAACGCCGCCCAGGCGGCGGCACGGGACCGGCCGGTGGTGGCGCCGTCCACGAGGGGCACCCCCGCCCGGCCGGCACGGCGCTCGGCGGCGATGCGCACCACGAGCAGGGTCGCCACGGCCACCATGATCGAGGACACGATGAAGTGGCCGGCCACCCACCACGGGTTCAGATTCGTCAGGACCACGACGCCGCCCACGAGGGCCTGCGCGGGAATGCCGGCCAGCAGGCCCACGGAGAGCCAGAAGGGGCTCCGGTGGGTGCCGCGCAGGTTCCACAGGGACAGGAACATGGCGGCGGCGATGACCACCAGGACGAACGTCAGCGTCCGGTTGCCGAATTCGATGTAGCCGTGGATGCCCATCTCCGGGGTGTTGGTGAGGGACTCGGGCGAGCACTTGGGCCACGTGGGGCAGCCCAGGCCGGAGCCGGTGAGGCGCACGGCGCCGCCGGTGACGATGATGCCGATCTCGGACGCCAGTGACGCCACGGCGAGGGCCATGGTGGCCTTCGAGAGGCGCTGCGGCAGACGGGCGGCGAGTCCGGCCGGGGCGGTCCGGGCCGCGGGGGTGGTGGTGGACACGGTGTCCTTCCGATCGTTCGATGCAGGGGGACGGGGAACGGCTCAGGGCCGCCAGCGGAACCAGCGGAGCGCGGCCGCGACGGCCACGGCGCCCCACAGGGTGAGCACGAGCAGGGGGACGGGCGACCAGGCCCCGTCCAGGAGGGCGGCCCGCAGGGCCGTGCCCAGCGCGCCGGAAGGGAGCAGGCCCACGCCGGGGACCCGGGCGGGGAACACCGTGCCGCCGACGGCGCCGAACAGCACCCACAGCAGGTTGGCGACGGCGAGGGTCGCCTCCGGCCGGGCCGTGCCGGCGAGCAGCAGCCCGAGGGCCGTGAAGGCGGCGGCCCCCAGTGCGAGGGCGACCAGGGCCGGCAGGATCCCCTCGGGGTCCGGACGCCACCCGAGCGCCAGGCCGACGCCGCCGATCACGCTCACCTGCACCAGCAGGAGGGCCACCACCGCCAGGGCCTTGCCGGCGACGAGGCCGAGCGTGCCCAGCGGGGTGGTGGCCAGGGCGGCGAGCACGTCGTAGCGACGCTCGAAGCCCGTGGCGATCGCGGTGGCCGTGAACGCGGAGCTGATCACGGCCAAGGCGAGCACGCCGGGCACGGCCACGTCCAGGCCCGATCGGCCCGGGGCGTCGAGCAGGCCGGTGACGTGCACGCCCACGAGCGCGAGCAGGGGCAGCACCACGGTCACGAGCAGCTGCTCGCCGTTGCGCAGCGCGGTGCCGGTCTCGTAGCCGGCCTG
>NZ_RBLN01000104.1:0-7507 GCF_003989405.1 Micrococcus sp. HSID17227
TCATCGTGATGATGTCCTTTCGAGGGTGCTGTGAGAGGTGAACTCGAAAGATCTCACGGTGGCCGCGCCCTCGTCCGCAACGACGAACTCGGCCACCGAGCGTTACACCATCATGCGGGGCTCAACTCCAGGCATGTCCGAAGTCGTCCAGGGCTGTGCGGATGACGCCGCGATCTGCAAGTTGCTCCACAGGCACAACGTACAGCGACCTGAGCAAGCCCCCTCATCTGAGATAACCGGTTCGGGAGCCACGCCGCCGGCGTAGAGGGGGCAGGGGGGTGGTGTAGCTCTGCCTAGGATCGGTGGCGATGCACCCTCGCATCGCGTCATCTGCTCGAGCAAGGAACTCGCCCATGTCACGACGCTCTCTGGCTTCTCTGGCCACTGCTGCTGCTTTAGTCGCCACCGCTGTCCTCGGGGGTGCGGGATCGGCGGCAGCCGGCACCACGTACTCGGCCCCGTTGCGCACGGCTGTGGCGTCGTTGCCGGTCGCGGCGGAGAACAATGCCGGCTATGACCGGGCCGCCCAGTTCGGGGACTGGAAGGATGCGAACAGGGACTGCCAGAACACTCGGGCAGAGGTGTTGATCGCAGAGTCCAAGACCACCCCGAAGTTCACGACGGCCCGTAAGTGCACGGTGGCCACGGGCAAGTGGGTGAGCAGCTGGGATCTGCGCACGCACACGTCTGCATCGACGGTGCAGATCGATCACATGGTGCCCGTGCATGAGGCGTGGGGCTCGGGAGCCCGGTACTGGACCAAGGCCAAGCGGGTGGCGTTCTACAACGACTTGGGGGATGCCCGGTCGCTGAACGCGCAGACCTCGGCGTTGAACTCGGCCAAGCAGGCCCGCGGTCCGGAGCAGTGGCTGCCGCCGAAGAACCAGTGCAAGTACATCGCTGACTGGACCGCGGTGAAGATCCGCTGGGGGTTGAAGGCTGACGCCACGGAGAAGGCGTTCTTGGTGAAGAAGGCCGCCTCCTGCGCAAACACCACCCTGAAGGTGACCCGGTACTGAGGCTGCACGGCCGCAATGGTGCCCATTCCCTAGACGTTGACGGCTGCGCGTGTGGGCATTGGTCTGTACGGGGGCTGGCTCGAGGACTTGTGTTCGTACGCATGTCTGTCAGCGCCGCCCCTCTCCTGGAGCTTGCCGAGAGTCGAGGCGTCTGCTTCCTGCTGCGAGCCCGTCGGCTACCCCCGCCACCCTGTCCAGAGGTCTCGAGGCACCCGCCGTATGGGGCTTCTGCCGTCTTGAGCAGGCGTGGTCCTGGAGCTCCGGTCGTCCGGAGAGCGCGAACCTGCTACGGGGGTCTTACCTCGCGGCAGGGGACCGCTTCACCGTGCGGGTCGGGGTGTCGTTGTCGGCATTGGGAAGGTGGCGGTGCAGGACGCGTGGAGTCGGGGCGGCCCGCGGCAGGAGGCCCGGAACGCCGGCCACAAACGACCGTTTGCGGCGCTCGAGGGGGAGTGGTGGCTGACTGTCAAGACGCGGCGAAGATCGCACGCGACTCGTGAAGGGCAGTTCCTTGGAGGGCTCTGGGGCGGAGAGTGTCAGACGACTCAGCTCCGGTTGGACTCGATCCATCCGTGGCGGCGTACGCCGGCGTCCTGCCGTGTGCCACAGTCGAGCACGGTGAATCCCGCCGTGATCAACAGGCGGGAGAGCCCATCGACCGGCCAGTGCCACGCCGTGGTGACGGCGTGGTCGAAGGCCTCCACCTGGTTTGACGCGAAGAAGCCCAGCAGCAGTGACCCGCCAGGGCGCAGCGCCTGGTGCGCGCGCTCCAGGAGGGCAGGCATCTCCACCGGCGGCGTGTGGATGATTGAGTACCAGCCCAGGATCCCGTTGAAGGCGGCTACGGGCAGGGTCTGGAACGAGCCCGGCTCCACGCGTACCTCCGGGTGGGTGCGGTGTGCGTGGGTCACGAACTCTTCGACCGGCTCGATGCCCGTCACCTCATGGCCCCGCGAGGCCAGGTGCGCGGTCCAGTGGGCCGGCCCGCAGCCGACGTCGGCCAGAACCCCATCCACCCGGTCGGCCCAGGCTTCGACCAGGAGCCTGTCGTCCTCGGCCACGGCGTCCATGGTCCCCAGCAGCTCCGTGTACTCGGCCGCGCGGGCGCCATAGGCGGCCGAGCTGGTGGAAAGTCCTTCCCGGGCGGCGTCGTCAGGGGTCACCGCTGCCCCCCCCCCCCCCGCCGGCGCGAGGACCTGCCAGAGCTCGTGGTCCTGCCAGCGACCGGCGATCTTCAGGTACTGCGGGGCCAGGCCGTAACGCTCGAACCCGTGGCGCTGCAGCACCCGACGCGACGTATGGTTGTGGTGCAGGATCTCAGCCTGCACCCGGTGCAGTCCGAGCTCGCCGAAGGCGACCTCCAGGGCCTGCCCGACGGCGGCGGTCGCCACGCCGCGGCCCGTCGCCTCGCGGGCGACCCAGTAGCCGATCGAGCAGAACTGGCCGGCCCCGCGGACCACGCTGGCCAGGGTGAGACGACCGAAGATCGAGCCCACCTCGTCGGTGATGAGGTACGCGTAGGAGCGGTCCGCGGCGCGGTCACGGTCTGCCTGCTCGAGGGTCTCGCGTTGGCCGGCCTCGGTGAACCATCGGGCGGGGCGCTTCGGCTCCCACGGGGCCAGATGCTCGCGCTGCGACACGGCCAGCGCCGCGAGAGTCGGGGCGTCTGCGGGAACGGCGGGACGCAGATGGATGGTCATGGTCGGAGTGTAAGGACCCGCCGCGGTTGGGCAGAGACGCCCGTGGGCCGCGTCAGGAGGATTCCGACGCCGCCGTCGAACTCGATGCCGGCGAAGCGCGGACCGGTCTCCAGGGTCGTGAAGCCGAGCGAGTGGTGCAACGCGAGCGATGGTGCATTGCGGGCATTCACAACGCTGTGGAGGGTGTCTCCGTGGAGCGCTCCGACGGCCTCGATCACAGCCTGCAGCAGACGGTGACCGATGCCTCGGTGGCGAAAGGCGGGATCCACGGTGAGCCCGGCAGTGAGCCACTGCGCTGGGCCTCCAGGATGCAGAGGGGTCCGGGTGGCACCAGACCAGCCCACGACCTCGGTCCCCTCGGGCAGGGCGGCCTCGGCCACGACCAGGACGGGGGCCCGGTCGAGCAACCAGTGAGCGGCCGGAGCGTGGTCCGACGGTGTGCCGCCACGGGCCGCCATGACGACCGCCAGGGCCGGGCCGTCGTCAGGACGTGCCGGACGGATCGCCACGTTCGGTTGCGGGGCGATGTGATTCTGCGGCTGCGTGGTCATGCCGAGGGAATCTACGCGTGGAGCAGGATGCGCTCCACGACCTCCTCCGGGGTCTCTGCAGCCGTGATGCGGTGCTCGGCCACGAAGTCGAGGGGCTGCCAGCCGTGGTGCCAGCTGGCCATCTCCTCGGCGCTGAAGTCGCCGGCCTTGGGGCGTGTTGCGTGGCGGCGGACGGTCTCCGCGAAGGTGAGGTCGAAGGCGTAGAAGCGGGCGTCGTCGCTGGCGGCGGCGATCCGTTGGAGCATTGGCCCGTAGCGGCCGGCGTGGAAGATTCCGTCCAGGATCACGTGATGGCCCCGGGCCAGGCAGTGGCGCGCGGCCGCCTCGAGCAGGTCCGCATGGGCGAGGCTCTCCTGCTCCCGCTCGGCGTACACATCCCGTCGGAAGTGGTCCTGGCTGAGCACGGCGACCGGACCGTCCAACTGGGATTGGAGCAGACGGGCGACTGTGGTCTTGCCGGAGGCCGCGTTGCCGCGGAGCACGACGAGCATTCAGTGAATCTCCAGTTCTATGTGCGGTTCCGGGAGTTCGTCAATGACACCCGGGTCTACAGAGCGTCAAGCGTTCAGGCGCTTCCTGGCGTATGAAACATATTTGCGCGTTTCTGAAATCTTCACTGCATCTCGACATCCGCCGGTGGCCCAGGTTGGGCCCTCGGTGGCCACCGTGCCCATCTTTCAGGCTGGTCTGAGGGATCGCGCGGCCGTGGGCGGTGCGCCTGCCCCTGGGGCATCGGGGCCGCCATTGGGCGGGATGTCAAGGTTCCAGGCGCTCCATGGCGTATGAATCAAATTGGCGCGTTTTGGAACTCTTCGCTGCATCTCGACAGCGGGATGTCAAGGTTCCAGGCGCTCCATGGCGTATGAATCAAATTGGCGCGTTTTGGAACTCTTCGCTGCATCTCGACAGCCATTGGGCGGGATGTCAAGGTTCCAGGCGCTCCATGGCGTATGAATCAAATTGGCGCGTTTTGGAACTCTTCGCTGCATCTCGACACGAGCGCCTCCACCCATCGGGAAATCCTGAAGGACGGGGAAGGAAGAAAAGCGAGATATTGCCCTCTGGAATGGGCTGATTCGCTCGGGTTAGCCTCCTCCTCTCGACTCCGTCTCGCTGAGGAGGCTACCCGACGAGTCAAGTCCATGGAAGGGGGTACCGGGGTGATCTGCCTTCCACATGATTGTGTTTTTACGACAGGGGGTACCGGGAGGCGATCAGAGGGTGGGGTGCGTCGGCGAGGCGGGGGGAGGGACATCGGCGGCGCGGGCGGGCCTTATGGGCAGTGAACGAGAGTCGTCGGCCCCGTCCTCGGGGCCAGAGGGTGAGGCCGCAGATGAGCGTGGACATGGAGCCGCAGATGGGTGTGGGCACGGCGCAGGCCGGCGCACACCAGGAGGTCGACGAGGGGCTCAGGGTGCTGGCCCCTCAGCCGCAGCCGGCGAAGTTCCTCGGGATCGGATCGGGACTGGTCGCCGCCGGCGCGCTGGCCGCCGGCATGTTCGCCGCCACGGACCCGGCCCTGGCCTACACGGTCGCCGGCGGTGGTGCCGGCGTCTCGACGGCATCCCTGGTGGTGGCCGAGCGGGCGCGGCAGCGGGCGGAGATCGCCGACCACTTCACCGAGCAGATCTGCCCGGTGATGATGATCCGCCCGCGGCCGTCCCGGGCCGCGGTGAAGCTCTCCCGCTGGCGTGGGGGGTTCATCGGCCTGCCCCAGCAGGTGCAGCTGACCTACCACGCGAGGGTGGTGCCAGACCCGGAGTGGCTGAAGTCCCTGGCCGAGGTCGCCTCGGTCAGCCTCGGGGCCAAGTACAAGGTGGAGGCCCACCTGCCGCGCAAGCGACGCGTGGTGCTCGGTGCCGTGGAGGCCGAGCAGGTGGAGAAGACCGACCCGACCGTGGACCGCGCATCCCGGGTGGTGCGGGACCTGCTGGGCGAGTCCGCCCGCGTGAAGGTCGAGCTCAACGACGACGGCGACGCGACCCGCATCGAGGTCGCCCACGAGCAGGGCAGCAACATGGCCATGGCCTCCAAGCGGCTGCGCGTGGAGCGAGTCCTGGCCACCCGCGTCCCCGGAGACTGGGTCCCGGAGTGGAACCTGGTCGAGGACACCGTCGTGTTCTCCGCCCGCGAGCCGATGCCCTCCCTGGTCCTGCCCCCGCCGGAGCATTCCCCGCTGGTGCGCACCCACGCCGACTACCGAGATTTCCAGATCCCCCTGGGCGTGGACGAGGACGGCGAGCAGCTCTCCTGGCACCCCCGCAAGCAACCCCACATGGTGGTGGTCGGCACCACCGGCTCGGGCAAGACCGTCGTGGAGCAGAACGTCGTCCAGCGCCTGACCCAGGCCGGCTGGAAGGTCTGGGTGATCGACGGCAAGCGGATCGAGTTCATCGGCCTGCGGGACTGGCCGAACGTGGAACGGCTGGCCTCGCGCATCGAGCACCAGGTGAAGCTGATCGAGGACGCCCACGACCTGATGAACGAGCGCTACGCGCTGATCGAGGCCGGCAAGGCGACCTCCGCCGACTTCGAGCCCGTGGCCCTGATCGTCGACGAGGCCACCACGCTGCTCGAGGCCGCCGACGACTGGTGGGCCGAGGTCAAGCCCAAGGGCGGATCCTCCAAGTCCGCGGTGCTCAAGCGCCTGGGCAACATCGGACGCCTGGGCCGCTCGGCGAAGATCCACATGCTCATCGGCCTCCAGCGCGCGGACACCCGCTTCATCTCCGGTGAGTTCCGCGACAACCTCGGCATGCGCGTGGCCATGTCCCGCCTCAGCCCCGACGGCGCCAAGATGATGTGGGACTCCTACGTGGTCGGCACCACCATCCCCCGGCACATCAAGGGCCGCGGCATGGCCCTGAACTCCGCCGGCGTGCCCGTCATGATCCAGACCATCTACGCCCCCAACCCCGACCCGGGATCCGACGACTACGACCCCCAGCGCGTCGCCGCGGTGCGCCCCCGCGAAGTCGTGCACAAGAAGATGCTGGTGGAGATCCTCGATCCGGTCACGGTGGACCTGGACGGCAACGAGAACCCCACCAGCTACGCCGACTACATGGACGCCCGCGTCTACGAGGCCCCCGACCAGCCCCAGGTGCAGCCGGCCACCGCGCCCGCCGCCAACGCGGCCGTCCCGGCCGGCGCGCTCGCGGCCTTGCAGTCCCTGAACACTGCTCCCGCCACTGCCGCGGTCGAGGAACGCCCGACCGGGCGCCCCTCTCCGGCTGTGCTGGCCGACCCCAGCCGCCCCGTGATCGCCGAGCGCAAGCACGTGCCCTACGTGCCCGACGACGAGCAGGACCTCTTCGAGGGCTACGGCGAGCCGGTGGAGTCCCCGGCCGAGGAGTTGCAGGCCGGCGACCTGATCCAGATCGACCCCGACGCCGAGACCTGGGCGGTGCTCGCCGAGGACCCCCAGGAGGACGAGGCCGGGATCTACCTGGAGTACATCGAGCGCGACACCGGGGAGGCCGGCGGCATCTCCGTGGCCGCCACCGAGATGCTGCCCACCCGCCACGTCGAACACGAGGAGAACTGAGATGAGCGCGAACACCAACGGCACCAGCGACGGCACCGACATCATCTGGATCACCCTGGCCGGCGTGTTCTTCCTGGGCACCGGCGCCTTCACCGCCTGGGCCGCCAGCGCCATGAACTCCGTGCGCCAGAGCCTGCTGGAGATCGGCCTGCTCGTCCCCGCAGACCAGGCCGCCTTCGAGCTCGCAGACACCGGCGTCGGCGTCAGCCTCCCCCTGGTCCTGGGGGCCGGCGCCGTGCTCGTGGCCATCGTCATGATCGCCGCCTATCGGTCCGCCAGACGCCGGGCCCGCGGCCTGGACGACTGACCTGACGGACTCGTCAGCAGCTAGGGACATGCCGCGGAGAGCCCGGCCTTGTGGTCAGTGAAGGCGCCCGTGCAGGGCGGATGGATCGGACCAGGAGGTTGTCATGTGCAGGGCTCAGGGCGAGGCGGGGTGTCCCCACGGACGTCGATGCCCCCCGAACGCAACGGCACGGGAGGCCGCGCTGAAGCGTCGACGGGAGAACCGGGCCATCGGACAGCAGATCGCCCGATGGGCCAAGGCCGAGGGCAAGGCTGACGAGCTGGCCGAGCTGAAGAAGCAGCGCAAGCCCATCAACGAGATCAAGGACTGGGCCGGCCAGGCCGGCGCTCCGGAAAGCGTCTTCGCCCGCGCCGCGGGCCCGGCCAAGAAGGGATGGGAGGCCG
>NZ_RBLN01000010.1:0-25326 GCF_003989405.1 Micrococcus sp. HSID17227
TGCCAGCGCGACGGCGTCCCCCACGAGCGCCGGGAGGCGATAGGCCGCCGTCGCCCGCGGAGCGGCCCCCGGGGAGTAGCCGCGCTGATCCGGGGCGAGCGTGCGCAGCCCCGCGGCGTGCAGCAGCGGTTCGACATGCCTCCAGGACGTGGCGTCCTGCGGGAAGCCGTGCAGCAGCAGGACCACCTCCCCCTCGGCCGGCCCGCCGTCGCGGACGTCGAAGGTCAGGCCCTGATGCCGGAAGGTGTCCATGCCGCCCCCGAGTGCGCCGTCGCCCGTCACAGCCGGACGAGCATCTTCCCCGTGTTGGCACCCTCGAGCAGGTCGATGAACGCCTGGGGTGCGTTCTCCAGCCCCTCCCGGACGGTCTCGTCCCACTGGATCTTCCCGGCGGCGACCCACGGGCCCACGCGCTCCAGGAACTCGGGGCGGACCTGCGCTGCGTACTTCTGCAGGACGAAGCCGCGCAGGGTCAGGCACTTGCCGATCGCCAGGGCGAGGTTGCGCGGGGCGGCCGGCGGCTCCGTCGAGTTGTACTGGGCGATCGCGCCGCACATCGCCACGCGGCCGTCGACCCGCATCGCGGCGATGGCGGCCTCGAGGTGGTCGCCGCCCACGTTGTCGAAGTAGACGTCGATGCCCTCCGGCGCCGCCTCGGCCAGCAGATCGGTGGGCGAGCCGTCGTGGTAGTCGAACGCGGCGTCGAAGCCCAGCTCCTTCACCCGCGCCACCTTCTCGGGCGTGCCCGCCGAGCCGACCACGCGCGAGGCGCCCAGCAGGCGGGCGATCTGGCCGGCGACCGAGCCGACGGCCCCCGCGGCGCCCGAGATGAAGACGGCGTCGCCCTCCTGCATCTCGGCCACGTGCACGAGGCCGGTGTAGGCGGTCAGACCCGTCATGCCCAGCACGCCCAGGTAGGTGCTGTCCGAGAACTGGGAGGTGTCCACGACCTGGACGGTGTCGCCGTCGAGGACGGCGTGCTCGCGCCAGCCGCGGCCGTGGAGCACGGACGTGCCCTCCGGCACGTCCGCGTGGCGCGAGGCGATCACGGTGCCCACCGCGCCGCCGTCGAGGGGGGCGTCGAGTTGGAACGGAGGCACGTAGGACTCGACGTCGTTCATGCGGCCGCGCATGTACGGGTCCACGGACATCACGGTGTTGCGCACGAGGACCTGGCCCTCGGCGAGCTCGGGGAGCTCGACCTCCGTGAGGCGGAAGTTCTCCGGCGTCGGGGCGCCGTGGGGGCGGGAGGCGAGGTGGATCTCGCGCGTGCGGGTGGGGGTGCTCATGGTGGTCTCCTCGGGGTCGGGGCGGCGGGCTCGGTGGAGGGTCAGCGCGCGAGCAGGTCCAGGAGGCGGCGGGCGGCGTCGGCGGAGGAGGCCGGGTTCTGGCCGGTCACCAGGGTGCCGTCCGTGACCACGAAGCTCTCCCCGTCCGGGCCCTTGCGGTAGTCCGCGCCGGCGGCGATCAGCGAGTCCTCGACGAGGAACGGGACGACGTCCGTCAGCTGGGCGGCCTCCTCCTCGCCGTTGGTGAACCCGGTGACCTGACGGCCGCGCACGAACGGGGTGCCGTCGGCGGCGGTGATCGGGTGCAGGATCCCGGGCGCGTGGCAGACGAGGCCGAGCGGGCGCCCGGCCGCGTCGCTGTCGAGGATGATCCGCGTGGAGTCGGCGTCGGACACCAGGTCCCACAGCGGGCCGTGACCGCCCGGGTAGAAGACGGCGTCGAACCCGTCCACGTCCACCTGCGCCAGGGGCGTGGTGTGGGCCAGGGCGGCCTTGGCCTCCTCGTCCTGGTCGAACCGGCGGGTGGCCTCGGTCTGCATCTCCGGCTTCGAGCTCGTCGGGTCGATGGGCGGCTGGCCGCCGCGGGGCGAGGCGAGGGTGACCTCGTGGCCGGCGTCCGTGAAGACATAGTAGGGCGAGGCGAACTCCTCGAGCCAGAACCCGGTCTTGCGGCCGGTGTCGCCCAGCTGGTCGTGCGAGGTGAGGATCATCAGGATGCGGGACATGTCTGGGGCCCTTTCGTCGGTGGGGACTGAACTCTCATGGTCGTACACAACCGAATCTCGGGCAAGGGTGACGGTGCCCGGGTCGTCAGCGCTCCGTCACCCGCCCGTCCTGGACCTGCCAGCGACGGTCGGTGCGGACGGTGTCCAGCATGCGGCGGTCGTGGGTGACGAGCAGCAGGGCGCCCTCATAGGTCTCCAGGGCCTGTTCGAGCTGCTCGATGGCCTCCAGGTCCAGGTGGTTGGTGGGCTCGTCGAGCACCAGGACGTTCACCCCGCGGGCCTGGAGCAGGGCCAGGGATGCCCGGGTGCGCTCGCCGGGCGAGAGCTCGTCCACGGGGCGGTTCACGTGGTCGGCCTTGAGGCCGAACTTGGCCAGCAGGGTGCGCACCTCCCCGGAGGCCATCTCGGGCACGAGCGCCTCGACGGCCGCGGCGAGCGGGACGGTCCCGGCCAGCAGCGAGCGCGCCTGGTCGATCTCCCCGATCTGCACGCTGGACCCCAGGGCGGCCGTGCCCTCGTCCGGGGCCTGGCGGCCCAGCAGCGCGCGCAGCAGGGTGGACTTGCCGGCCCCGTTGGGCCCGGTGATGCCGATCCGCTCCCCCGCGTTCACCTGGAGGGACACCGGGCCGAGCGTGAAGCCTCCCTGCCGGAAGACGGCGTCGTTGAGGGTGGCGACCACCGAGCTGGAGCGCGGCGCCGCACCGATGGTGAACTCCAGCCTCCACTCCTTGCGCGGCTCCTCCACCTCCTCCAGGCGCGCGATGCGGCTCTCCATCTGCCGGACCTTCTGGGCCTGCTTCTCGCTCGACTCACTGTTGGCCCTGCGGCGCAGCTTGTCGTTGTCCGGGGACTTCTTCATCGCGTTGCGCACGCCCTGGCTGGACCACTCCCGCTGGATGCGGGCGCGGGAGACGAGGTCCTGCTTCTGCTCGGCGAACTCCTCGTACTTCTCCCGGGCCTGGCGGCGCAGGGTGGCCCGCTCCTCGAGGTAGGCCTCGTAGCCGCCGCCGTAGACGCGGTTGGTGCGCTGGGCGAGGTCGAGCTCCAGGACGCGGGTGACGCAGCGGGCCAGGAACTCGCGGTCGTGGCTCACCAGCACGACGCCGCCGCGCAGCTCCTGCACGAAGGCCTCCAGGCGGGTCAGACCGTCGAGGTCCAGGTCGTTGGTGGGCTCGTCCAGGAGCACGACGTCGAAGCGGGAGAGCAACAGCGCGGCGAGGCCGACGCGGGCGGCCTGCCCACCGGAGAGGGAGGTCATGAGGACCTGTTCCGGGGAGGCGGAGAGGTCGAGGCCGAGGTCGGCCAGGACGGCGGGGATGCGCTCCTCCAGGTCCGCGGCGCCGGAGGCCAGCCAGCGGGTGAGGGCGGTGTTGTAGCGGTCTGCGGCGGCGTCCGTGACGTCCGGGTCCGCCAGGCCCGAAGCGGAGGCGTCCATCTCTCGAGTGGCCTCGGCGCAGCCGGTGCGGCGGGCGATGTACCCGGCGACCGTCTCCCCCGGCACCCGCTCGCGCTCCTGCGGCAGCCAGCCCACGAACGCGTCGGCCGGGGCCAGGCTGACCGTGCCGGCCTGCGGCGCGAGGTCCCCGCCGAGGATGCGCAGCAGGGTGGACTTGCCCGCGCCGTTGGCCCCCACGACGCCGACGACGTCCCCGGGCGCGACCGTGAGGTCCAGATCCTCGAAGAGCGTGCGGTGGCCGTGGCCGCCGGCGAGGCCGGAGGCGACAAGGGTGGCGGTCATGGTGCTCCTGACGGAAGTGCGGCGGGCGTCAGGCCATTCTGCCGCGACTGAGCTCCACGAGCTTCTCGGCCCGGGCGCGCGTCGCCTCCTCTCCCGCCGCGATGGCGACGCCGGAGCTGCGGAAGTCCGCGACCGTCATCCCCTCGATCGGCGGGCTGATGAGCACGTCCGGCCGGTAGAGCGAGAGCCGGACGGTGGTGAGCTGGGCCTGCATGACGTCGATCGCCCGCATGGCCTGGCGCAGCGACGTGGCGGGCGAACGGCGGGTGCGGGTGCGCGCCCCGGGCTCCGGCCGCTCCAGGGGCTCGAGCGTGGTGGCATCGACGGCGATCACCCGCTGCGCGCCCAGGAAGCGCACCCCGTCCACCGGGATCTGGTTGAGGATGCCGCCGTCCACCAGCACGGAGTCCCCCACGGTCACCGGCTCCAGCGCGCCGGGGTAGGCGGTGGTCGCCTGGATCGCGGTGATGAGGTCCCCGGTGTGCAGGTAGCGGGTCTGGCCCTCGACGACGTCGGCCGCGGTGAGCACCAGGGGAATCTGCAGCTCCTCGAAGGTGTCCGGGAGCAGCTCGCGGAGCCAGGCCCGCAGCCTCTCGCTGGAGAGGATGCCGCCGGTCAGGCCCCAGTTGATGAGCCGCGGCCAGTCCACGCTCCGCTCGATCTTCTCGAGCGAGGCGGCGTCATGACCGGCGGCTATGAGCGCGCCGAGGAGGCCGCCCATGCTCGTTCCCGCGAGCACGTCCGGGCGGATGTCGAGCTCCTCGAGCACCCGCCAGACCCCGATGTGGCACAGCCCGCGCGCTCCTCCGCCGCCCAGGGCGAGGCCCAGCCGACCCGTGGGCCGTTCGTCATGCATCATCGGCCCAGTGTGCCACGGACATGACCGTGAAGGGAGCGATGCCGGTCAGTCCGTCTCCGGCAGGCCGGCGGCCCACAGGGCGGCGGCAGACGAGGGCGCGGAACGCCTGCATCGGTCCCTCACCGTCCTGACGACCACCGGGTTCCTGGGCGGCGTCGAGATCACGATCGGCCTGCTCGCGTACCTGCTCACGCTCCACGAGACGGGCAGCCACCTTCTGGCCGGACTCGCGTTCTCCATCGGCCTGGTCAGCCTGTTCCTCGCCCACTCCGAGCTCTTCACGGAGGGGTTCTACTACCCGATCACCGCGATCGCCGCCGGCCGGGGCACGTGGATGGAGCTGCTGCGTCTGTGGGCGGTGACCCTCGTGATGAACCTCCTCGGCGGCACCGTGATGATCGCCCTCGTGGTGGCGGGGTTCCCCGACCTGCACGGCACCCTGGCCGAGAGCGCCCACCACTTCCTGGACATCGGCTTCAGCTGGCAGGGCGCCGCCCTGGCGGTCCTGGCCGGGGTGGCGATCACCCTCGTGACGCGGATGCAGGCCGGGACGGACAGCCCGACGGCGATGATCGTCGCGTCCGTCGCCGGAGCCATCGTCCTCGCCGGCGGTTCGCTCTTCCATTCGGTGATGGACTCGATCCTCATCATCGGAGCCATCCTGTCCGGAGCGCACGGCGTGGGGTGGCTCGAGTGGCTCAGTTGGGTGTGGTGGGTGATCCCCCTGAACATCCTCGGCGGGCTGGCGCTGACGACGGCGCCGCGCCTGCTGCGTTCCAAGGAGGTGCGGGAAGAGACGGGGCGGTGAGGGCAGGGCCCGAATGACAGGGATCAGACGGCGTCCCGCGTCCCGTCGGCGGCGGGCTCGGGCAGCTCCTCGGTCACCCGGGAGGTGTTGGGGAAGACGAAGCGGTAGCTGAGACCGGCGACCGCGGCGCCCAACAACGGGGCCACGAAGAACAGCCAGACCTGGCCGAGGGCGTCCCCGCCCGCGAACAGGGCCACGCCGAAGGAGCGAGCGGGGTTCACGGAGGTGTTCGACACGGGGATGGAGATCAGGTGGATCAGCGTGAGGGTCAGGCCGATGGCCAGCGGCGCGAAGCCGGACGGAGCACGGCGGTCCGTGGCGCCGAGGATGACGTAGAGGAACACGGCGGTCAGCAGCACCTCGGTCAGGAACACCGCGCCCATCGAGTAGCCCGCGGGCGAGAGTTCGCCATAGCCGTTGGTGGCCAGGCCGTTCTCCGCAAGCGAGTAGCCCGGACGACCGGAGGCGATCGCCAGCAGCACGCCGCCGGCCGCCACGCCGCCCACGAGCTGGGCGATCCAGTACGGCACAGTGAGCTTCCACGGCAGACGACCCGCGAGCGCCGCACCCAGCGTGACGGCCGGGTTGAAGTGACCGCCGGAGATGTGGCCTACGGCGTAGGCCATGGCCACCACGGTCAGGCCGAAGGCGAGGGCGACGCCGAGGAAGCCGATGCCCATGTTGACGCCTGTGGCGTCGTCGATCACGGAGGCGGAGAACACGGCCGCACCGGCGCCGCCGAAGACGAGCACGAAGGTGCCGAGGAGCTCGGCGGAGAGCTTGGAGACGAGCGGGGAGTCGTTCATGGTGGTCCTGTCAGAAGGTCTGGGGGGTGGGATCCTTTCGCTACGGTACCCGAGCCGGGGCATCCTCCCCGGAGGGTCCTCGACCTCTTCCGCTGCCACGGCAGCGCCGTCCGTGGGACCGTCCCGCCGTTGCCTGGGCGCACCGTCTCGTCCCGCGTCCACTCTCCTGGCCGGGCCGCCACGATCACCTCCGCAGATCAGACGGCGGCCCTCATCCAGGACGGGGACGCCGCCGGGCACCGCTCGTCCGGCCGGGGGCCGGGCCTCAGCCCGCCGGCTGATCCACCCCCGCGGCGGGACGCCCGTCCTCCAGGTAGACGCAGTGCGCGGCGTCCCAGGCGGCGTCGACGCGGCGGGCGATCGCCGGGCGCAGGAGCTTCCGGGCCTCCTGGCGCGTCACGAAGCGATGCTCGGAGGCCTCGTCCTCCTGCAGGCCGATGGCGGCGACGTCCGCGGCAGTGAGCGGGTGGACGGCGCGGAAGAGGAAGCGCAGGCCGGTCCGGCCGTCGGCTTTGCTGGGCCGCGTGTCGACGGCGACGAGCCGCCCGGCGGTCACCTCCAGGCCCGTCTCCTCCCGGACCTCGCGGCGGCAGCCGTCCCAGGGGGTCTCGCCGTCGTCCTCCATGATCCCGCCGGGGATGGTCCACCCCTTCTTGTAGGTGGGCTTGAGCACGAGCAGGCGGCCGGCCTCGTCGAAGAGGAGGCAGCCGCAGGAGACGGGGACGGAAGGAATCAGGAAGGACATGGCGCCAGCCTAGAGGCGGGCGCCGGCGGGGCGCGGGCCGGCGGGCTCGTGGCCCGCGCGGCGGGCGCGCACCGTGCGGACGGCCAGGATCAGCCAGGCGAGCACGGCCAGCGCGGCGAACACCGCGGGCAGCACGTGCCCCAGGAGCACGGAGGAGGCGACGGCGGCGAGGAACGCGGCCAGGTTGAGGACGACGTCGTACATCGGCGCGATGAACCGCCGGTTCACCACGTGGAGCCCGGCGATCGCCACGCCGCACGCGAACGTCACCGAGAGCAGGAGGTTGACTACCGGGGGAGGGTATCAGCGGCGGTCGAGTCGGACGGCCTCGAGCATGCGGCGGTCGTGGGTGACCAGCAGCAGGGCGCCGTCCTAGGCCTCGAGGGCCTGCTCCGGGCGTTCGAGGCCTGCAGACGGGCGTCAGCCTTGCCGGGCATAGGCGTGCTCGCGTTGCGTCACTGACCCTTTGCGTCATGGCCGCGAGGCTTTGTCCGCGAGAGGCGGGCATCCCCTCGCTACGCTGAGGCCATGGCGACGGTACTTCTCGTGCGGCACGGCCGCACCACGGCCAACGCGACCGGACTGTTGGCGGGCCGCACCCCCGGGGTCAGCCTGGACGATCATGGACGGGAGCAGGTGGCCCGCACCGGGGATCGGATCGCGGCCGTGCCCGTGGCCGCAGTGGTGGCCAGCCCCCTGGAGCGGTGCGCGCAGACGGCCCACGCCCTCCTCGATCGCCAGCCGGAGACGGTGCCCTCGCTGGTCGACGACGACCTCACCGAGTGCGACTACGGCCAGTGGCAGGGACGCGCGCTCAGCGACCTGGCCACCGAGCCCCTGTGGGCGACGGTGCAGACCCAGCCGTCCGCCGTCGTCTTCCCCGGCGGGGAGTCCATGGCGGGCATGCAGGCCCGCGCGGTGGCGGCGATCCGCCGGCACGACGCCGCCGTCGAGGCCGAGCACGGGCCCGGGGCGGTGTGGGTGGCGGTGAGCCACGGGGACGTCATCAAGTCGATCCTGGCCGACGCGCTCGGCACGCACCTGGATCTGTTCCAGCGGATCGAGGTGGGACCCGCCTCCGTGTCCATCGTGAGCTACGGGCCGAGCCGCCCGCGGGTCTGGGCGACCAACACCGACGCCGGGGACCTGTCCTGGCTCTCGGCCCTCGGCCCGTCCGACGACGCCCCGGTGGGCGGCGGCGCGGGCACCGGCCCCGGCGCGGTGGACGAGCGGACGCCTAGGATCGTGGCATGAGTGATGCACCTGCCCCCGCCCATGAGTTCGACTGGCCGGATCGGGTCGTGATCGGGACGCTCGGGCGTCCCGGAGCCCGCACGTTCTACCTGCAGGTGCGCACCGGGCCCCGGCTGGTGAGCCTGGCCCTGGAGAAGCAGCAGTCGGCCCTGATGGCGGAGATGCTCGACGAGATCCTCGACGATCTGATGGCGTTGGAGGGCAATCCGCACAGCGTCCCGGCCAGCACGCCCGTGGAACTCGTGGACAACGATCCGCTGGACCCGGTGCAGGAGTGGTTCCGGGTGGGGGCCATCGGCCTGGGCTGGGACCCCACCACCGCGCAGGTGCTCATCGACGCGCACCCGCTGACCGACGACGACGCCGCCCCGGCGCTCGAGGCGGACGCCGAGGCCGTGCGCGTGCGGATGCCCGTCGGTGCCGCCCGGGCGTTCGCCCGCCGCACCCGGGAGGTCGTGGACGCCGGGCGCCCGATCTGCTCGGACTGCGGCCAGCCCATCGACCCCGACGGCCACGACTGCACTCTCCCCGACTCCTGATGAGCGCCGCGGACGTGCCCGCCGGCGAGCTGATGTCCGGGGAGCTGACGCTCACCGGCCGCATCACGACGGCGTCCAACGCCACGTTCCTCGGCGCGATCGGTGACACCCCGGTGGTCTACAAGCCGGTGGCCGGCGAGGCCCCGCTCTGGGACTTCCCCGCCGCAACCCTGGCCCGCCGGGAGGTGGCCGCGTCCCTGGTGTCCGAGGCGCTGGGGTGGGACATTGTGCCGCGCACCTGGCTGCGCGACGGCCCGTTCGGTAAGGGCATGGTGCAGCTCTGGCAGGAGCAGGATCCTGAGCAGGACGCCGTGGACCTGTTCCCGGCGGACGAAGTGCCGGCCTCGGGATGGCTCACGGTCCTGGAGGGTGAGGACGAGGGCGGGAATCGGCTGGTCCTGGCCCACGAGGACTCGGCGGCGCTGCGCCGCATGGCGGTGTTCGACGTGCTCGTCAACAACGCCGACCGCAAGGGCGCCCACATCCTCGCCATGCCCGGCGGCCACCGCCACGGCGTGGACCACGGGCTGACGTTCCATGTGCAGGACAAGCTGCGGACCGTGCTCTGGGGGTGGCTGGGCGAGGCGCTGAGCGAGGAGGAGCGCGACGGCGTCGCCCGGGTTCTCGACGGGCTCGACGGTGAGCTGGGGCAGGGGCTGGCGGAGCTGCTGGGTGCCGAGGAAGTCGAAGCCCTTGCCGCACGCTGTGCCCAGTTGCTCGACGACGGGATCTTCCCTGCCCCGAGCGGGCTGACGCCGGCCGTGCCCTGGCCGCTGTTCTGACGGGCCTGAGGCGTCAGCGCGGCCGGCTGATCGTGAAGTCCAGCGAGTTCTCGCCGACGGCGCGGCACAGCAGCGCGCTGTCGCCGATCAGGAGCGTCTGCCCCGCTCCGCAGGAGTAGGTGCCCCCCTCGGTGCCGCCGGCGGAGAAGGTGGCCGTCCCCTCATCGCTCGCCGTCTCGAGCCGGAATCGCTCGCCGACGCTGCCGAGGATCGGCCCGGAGACGGGGAAGGGCAGGTCCTGGAACGCGTTGCCTGACACGGAGATCCCGCAGCTGCGCACGGTGGTATCTGTGGAGCACGTCGAGGTCCACGTCTACGTCTGGCAGCGCCCGAGGGCCGCGGCGCTCAGGCCGAGGCCCACGAGCGAGATGGTGACTCGTGTGCGCACGGCGCCCACCCGATCGGAGATCCCAGCGGGCGTCCAGCGCGGCCGCAGGGACGGCGGGTGCACTCAGTCCACGAGCCCCGCCGCGGCACCGGCCGCGCGGTAATCCGCGGCGAGCGAGTCCAGGGTGGCGTGAGCGTTGAGCCCGCTGGGGTTCGGCGCCACGAACAGCCGCGTGCCCGGCCACGGCGTCTGCTGCTCCCCCAGCGCCGCCTTCGGACGTCCGAAGGCCTGCCGGTAGGCCGTCACCCCCAACACGGCGACGACGGCCGGCGCATGCGCTGCCACGAGCGCGTCCAGGCGGGCGGGGGCGGCGGCGAGATCCTCCGCGGTGAGCTCGTCGGCGCGGGCGGTGGCACGCGGGACGAGGTTGGAGATCCCGATGCCGCGGGCGTGCAGCTCGGCGAGGTCCTCGGCCTTGTAGCCGTCGGAGGCGTCGACCAGGTGTCGGGTGAGCCCGGCGCGGTGCAGGGCCGGGTAGAAGCGGTTGCCGCGGCGGGCGAAGTGCGCACCGGTGGCGGCGCTCCACAGGCCGGGGTTGATGCCGATGAACAGCAGCCGCAGCGGGTCCGGCAGCAGGTCGGGGACGGTGCGGTCGCGGAACTGCTGGAGCTCGGCCTGGGTGAAGCGCATGTCAGTAGTGATACCTCGCCTGGAGGATGATCAGGTCCTCGCCGTCGACGAGGTAGACGAGCCTGTGCTCCTCCGTGATGCGTCGGGACCATGCCCCGGGCGCGCCGTACTTCAGCTGCTCGGGCTTGCCGATCCCGTCGAAGGGATCACGCAGGGCGGCGTCGATGAGGGTGTTGATCCGCTTGAGGACCTTGCGGTCCGTGGTCTGCCAGTGCGTGTAGTCCTCCCAGGCCGAGCGGTCCCACACGAGGCGCACTCAGGCGTCCCCGTCCATGCGGTCCAGAGCGTGCTCCTCGACGCTCCCTGCGCGGGCGCGCTCGTAGGCGTCCAGCAGCCGGCGGGCGTTGGCCGGGGAGCGGAACAGGTAGGCGGTCTCCTGCCAGGCGGCGTACTCGTCCGCGGGCATGAGGACGGCATTCCCCTTGCGGGAGACGATCTCTACGGCGTCGCGGTCCGCATTCACTCGCTCGATGAGCGGGAACAGGGTCTTGCGGGCTTCACTGGCGCTGATGGACATGCTGGCCTCCTCGGGTGCGATGTGGTACTTGCTTATGGTACCAGTCGGTGAGGTGGAACTCAGGAGGCACCCTGCGGGATGCAGAGGGCCATTGAGACGGCCGAACCCTGTTCGTCAGAACATCGCCGCTGAAGTCCCATCGGTCCTACTCCGGCTGGAATCCCCTGCCGCACAAAGGACTTCCGATGACTGGAATACCGTTTCTGCTCGTCTTTATCCTCGCCGTCGCCCTGATGATCGTCATGATCTCCAAATGGAAGATCCACCCCTTCCTCTCGATCATGGTCGTCGCCTTCGCCCTGGGGATCATCGGTGGGATCCCGCTGGTGAAGTCGACCGGCGCCGAAGGGGAAGCGCCCGTCAAGGGCATCGCCGACGTGATCGGGGAGGGATTCTCCGGGATCTTCACATCGATCGGCATCGTCATCATCCTGGGCACGCTCATCGGACTCATCTTGGAGCGCACCGGCGGTGCCTTCAGGATCGCCGACGCGCTCGTACGGGTCGTCGGTAAGCGCTACCCCGTCCTGGCGATGCAGCTCATGGGCTGGGTGGTCTCCATCCCCGTGTTCTGCGACTCCGGATTCGTCATTCTCAACCCCATCCGTAAGGCCCTGGCCCGTCGCACCGGGGTGTCACCCGTGGCGATGACCGTGGCCCTGGCGGCAGGCCTGTACACCTCGCACGTCTTCATCCCACCGACCCCGGGGCCCATCGCAGCCGCCCAGAACCTCGGCATCGGCGACTACCTTCTGTTGGTGATCGGCCTCGGCGTCCTCGTCTCGATCCCCGCACTCCTCGTCGCGTACCTGTACGCCCTCTACATCGGCAAGAGGGTGAGCTCCCTTGAGGAGACCGGCACGGAGGACGCGGATGAGCTCGAGGCGGCCTACGACGCGCTTCGCCGGTCCTACGGGCGGATGCCTGGGACCGCTGCGTCCTTCGCGCCCATCATCGCCCCCATCCTGCTCATGGCTCTCGGCTCGCTCGCATCCGTCCTGAAGTGGACCGGCCCCGCGGGTGACTTCGCCCGATTCCTCGGCACGCCGATGATCGCGCTCGCCGTCGGAACCCTCTGCGCAGTCGGCCTGCTGTTCAGCGTGCGCCGTGGCGAGACGTTCTACGACCTGACAGAGGAGACCCTCCGGGTCGTCGGCCCCATTCTGTTCATCACGGCGGCCGGCGGTGTGCTGGGGCGCGTCATCGCCGCCACCGACCTCGTCACCTTCATCGAGAGCAACGCTGCACAGTTGTCGGTCATCGGACTGTTCTTCCCCTTCCTCGTCTCCGCCGTCCTGAAGACCGCGCAGGGCTCCTCCACCGTGGCACTCACGACCACGTCGGCCATGGTCTTCCCGATGATGCCTGCATTGGGTTTCGAGACCCCGGTGGCCAGCGCGCTCGTGGTCATGGCCATTGCGGCCGGCGCCATGACCGTCTCCCACGCCAACGACTCGTACTTCTGGGTGGTCACCAACTTCAGCGGCATGACGCCCTCGCAGGGTTACCGTACCCAGACGATGGTCACGCTCCTGCTGGGACTCACCTCCATCGTGTTCATCTGGCTCCTCGGCCTCGTCCTCGTCTGACCCCGTCACCTGACTTAGGAGATCCACGCGTGCAGCGCATCATCGTCATCCCAGACTCGTTCAAGGGGGCCCTGTCGTCGCGGGAGGCGGGCTCCGCGATCGCGACGGGTCTCGCGTCGGTCACCGACGCCGAGGTCCTCGTGGTGCCCATCGCCGACGGCGGGGAGGGCACCGTCGAGGCCTTCGTGGCTGCCGCAGGGGGCGCCTTGCGATCCGCGACCGTCTGCGGGGTGTTCTACGGCGAACGCGTGCCTGTCCACTACGGACTGATCGACCCGGACGTGGCGGTGGTGGAGACCGCCTCATGTGCCGGGCTCCCGCTCGCCTCCGGACGCGAGGACACGGGGCGGGCCACGACGTTCGGGGTCGGCGAGCAGATCCTCGACGCGGTGTCCGCTGGCGCGCGCAGAGTCATCGTCGGGGCCGGCGGGAGCGCCATGACGGACGGCGGCACGGGCGCTGCCGCGGCCCTCGGCGTCCGGTTCCTCGACGCCGCAGGTGAGGAGTTCGTCCCGGCCGGCGACACCCTCACCCGGATTGCGCGGATCGACTCCACCCCGGCACGAGACCGGCTCCGCGACGTCGACGTGGAGGTGATGTGCGACATCAGCAACCCCCTCACGGGACCGCAGGGTGCAGCCCACGTGTTCGGCCCCCAGAAGGGGGCGGATCCTGCATCAGTGGCGAGCCTGGACACCGGACTGGTCCATCTCGCGGGTGTCGTCGAGCGGGACCTCGGGGTCGCGATCGATGCGCTCCCCGGTTCGGGAGCGGCGGGGGGGTCTCGCCGGTGGCTTGCACGCCTTCATCGGAGCCACCTTGAAGCCAGGTATCGATGTCGTCCTCGAGACGGCGGGTTTCCACGACCTCGTGAAGACAACTGACCTCGTCATCACCGGGGAGGGGCGCATTGACGGCCAGTCCTTGGCCGGGAAAGTGCCGATCGGTGTGGCTCAGGCCGTGCGCGCAGCCGACCGTGCGATCCCGGTGATCGTCCTCGCCGGATCCGTGGGACAGGACGCGGACGCCCTCTACGACGAGGGCATCACCGCGATCGTGCCCATTGGCCGCGGGCCCCAGGACTTGGCGACAGCGATCCGCCGTACGGCAGAGGACCTGACCGCGACCGCCCGCGACGTCGGGCGGCTGGTGATGGCCTGCTCCCCCACCGGGCTCACACGTTGAGGAGGGTGAGGACGGGGACGGGAATCGGCTCGTCCTGGCCCACGGGGACTCGGCGGCGCTGCGCCGGATGGCGGTGTTCGACGTGCTCGTCAACAATGCTGACCGCAAGGGCGCCCACATCCTCGCCATGCCCGATGGTCACCGCTACGGCGTGGACCACGGTCTGGCCTTCCATGTGGAGGGCAAGTTGCGCATGGTCCTGTGGGGATGGCTGGCCGAGAAGCTGACCGAGGAGAAGCGCGACGGCGTCGCCCGGGTCCTCGACGGGCTCGACGGCGAGCCGGGGCGTCAGCTCGCCGGGCTGCTGAGCGCCTCGGAGATCGCGGCCCTCACCGAGCACTGCACCCGGTTGCTCGACGACGGGATCTTCCCCGCCCCGGGCGGGCTGACGCCGGCCGTGCCCTGGCCGCTGTTTTGACAGGCCACCTTCGGCGCCGGTCCGGCCCAGCGAGACAACGTAATACCTCCCCACCCCGCCCGAGGTAGGCGATCCCGCAGGTACGTCCCCGGTCACCCCCCACCTTATGCACAAGTCCGACGACTTTCTCCCTCTAAGTTTGAGCCCATGAAACGCGATCAGGACAAGCCTCGACCCCTGCTGCACCGAGGCATTTTCCACGATCACAACGCCCATACCGTAGGCACACCAGAGCATGCCGCGTTTCCGCCTATTGACCGCTTGCACTAGAGGCTTAAACTTTCACAAGGACCATTGGGTTTATATTCATCTTTAACCCTCCGGGCGCGACAGAAGTGTCTCCAGGTGGCGACCTAACTCATCGCTCAAGACGTCCAGAAGCGACTTCTTGGGAGCCAGAAGACCCCTCTGCTGAAGTTTCGCATTGAGCCACTTTACAAGGTCTTTGCCATACACCTGCTCCGGCTTCGGGCCACTCCCCTCCGGCCAGAGATCGTCCGTAATAGGCCCCCCACCATCGGCGTTCAATGTCCTGCTTGCAACCTGACGCTTTCTGCGAAACTTATCGCGCAGTTCGTCTACACGCTCCTCGATAGTCGAGTCAATCAGGGAAGTGGCTTCCTCCGCGGTCACGCCCGTTACCTTTGACACATGCGCGGACGTGGCGAAATATGACTCCGTATCGCAGAGCGGGGGACTGAAAACCTCGATTCCACGCGAAGTATGCGGCTGGCCCCATTGGTCAACCTCAATATCAGTTAAAAAGTCTCGGTCACGATGGATGATCACCCTCGGGGCAGACGAGAGCAACATAGATATCTCTTTAAAAACTTCAGCCTTAGTCGAATTATCCAATCCATTGGATGAGGCGAGCGTCACCCTGCTTTCGTCAAGAAACGCTAAGCATTTTGCCGGCTTACGTGTCGCTCATCAGCCCAGGCCCAATCTCGTCGATTCCAGTATTGACATTGACAGGAGTGGACCCGGATTCTTCGGCTTCACTGCATCTTCTCGAGAGACAGTTCGGTGGGCATACCCCAAGTTTACTGCGTGAACCTGGAGTGAGACAATGCATCACTCGTTGAACCGGAACTCCACCACGTCACCACGGTTAGGAACGTCAGGTTCGGACTGTTGCCCTCGTCTCCCTGGCGTTTCCCGAGGCGTCGGTCCACGTGACCAGGCAATCGACTGCGTCTGGCGACCCCATGGCGAGCAGCAGAGGGAACCGTGCTTCCTGACCTGGCGGGATGGTACCGAGCGGACCTTCCTCACGATACACGTGGAACATCGCATTCTCCGGCAGGTCCAGGAACTGGAAGTCCACGTCGGACGCCGGTCCCCGCGAGGTGTTGTGAAGCACGAGCGACCAGTGCCGCTGGGTCTTCAGCCGACCCTTGTTGTCCGTCTTCACGCTCTCGCGAACCTCGGCTCGCGGCCACACGCCTTCCGAGGGGTCCGGCCCTGCCGGTTCCTCATCCTTAGAGGCGTCGACGGACTGTTGGAACTGCGCAGTAGCCCTGCTCAAGAAGTTGTTGAGGTGGCTAATGAGGTCGCCCTCGTTGGCATACTCGAAGACGAGGGCTGTCTTACGCAGGTCAGTCAGGTACGCGGTCAGGCGCTTCCGCTCTTCAAGGGCTGAACCACCGAGAGGCGGTCTGGCGGACGCATTCACCAGTACCGCCACCGACTTGCCAGCCTGAACGAGGACCTTGATCTCTTCAGCCGTACCCGAATCTGCCTCACCGGTCGGAGTGCCCAGGCGGTCGTAGAAGAGAGCGACAGCAAAGTCCGCCTCCTCAACGATCTGGTCGTTGAGGATGGCCTGAGGGCGGTCCCCGAACTCGGCGACCGCGTGCTCGGTCCAGGACACGGGTAGCACGGTGAGGCCGACGACGCGGCCGAGGTTGAGGTTCCACTGGCTGATCGTCTTGCGGATGGCCGCCATGTCCTGGACGGGCACGTCTCCCGGTGCCGAGATGAGCAGGTGGAGCGCAAGGGTGGGATAGGCCATCGATGAAGGTCCTTCGTTGGTTGGTGATGAGAGACAAAGCCGTGCCTGGGCAGGTCAGCCCCCACCCGGCGGGACCGGAGGGTCAGTCACTGCCGACGAGGCGGAGCACTGGGCGCTCGTCGGCATCGCCCAGCAGGTCGCGCACCAGGTAGGGGCTGATCTTCAACGCTTCGGCAAGCGCCGGCACGGGCGCTCCGTGGTCACCGGCGAGGTCAGCGGCCTTTCTCAGCAGCGTTGGCACCTCGCCGGGATAGGCGCTGGTCGGGTCGGCCTTGGAGTCGTAGACAGCCGACAGCCGCTGGTAGGCACGCCGTGCCGAGGACTCGGTGGTGCGCCCGCGCTCGACCATCCGACGTATCAAAGAGGTCGTTGAGACCCCCCATGTCCTGCCGAGGCGGTCGAGGGCAGCGAGATCGAGCCGCTGCGGCAGGGCTGCGTCCATGGACGCAGCCGGAGTGAGGAACGCGGCAGCGAACTCGTCCGCCTCCTTCTCCATGGCAGCGCTGTGCTCGCCGATGTCGACATGCAGCAGCAGGTGCCCGATCTCGTGCGCGATCGAAAACCGATGCCTGAACACGTTCTCAGTCCGACGCGGGGTGGTGATGATGATCGGCCGGTCGACGATGACGACGGAGAAGGCATCGACGGTGTCGATCTCGGCGAGGGGTCGCACGGCGACCACGATGCCTCGGGACTCGGCCGTGGCGACCAGGTGCTTAACCGGACCATCGGGCAGACCCCAATGCCGGCGCAAGATGGCAGCAGCTTCAGCAGGCGTGGTACCGGCAGGGGCGGCCGGGAGGTCGACCTCCGGGAGCTTCACGTGCCGTTCCAGCGCGAACGTCAGCTCCCACACCAGCGTCGCCGTGGCCAGCGCCTTCTGACGGTCGCTCACCTTGGCCGCCCGCAGGCTCCGGAAGTGCGCGTTAATGGTGTCGATGCGCGCCAGGGGACGTCCGACGCCGAAGAATCCAGGACGGACGTCGAGCGCCTTCGCCAGGCGGTCGAGGACATCGGGTCGCGGCGAGTTGACGCCGGCCTCGTACTGACCGATTGCAGCGGCGGACACGCCCACCTCAGCGGCCAGATCGGTCTTGGTCACAGAGCGGCGGACGCGAGCCTGGGTCAGCCTCGCCGGCTCGAAGCGTCCGTGCGTCTGCCCGGAGCCCGAGACGTCGAACAGGCTGGGAGTGTCATTACGCATCCGGGTCTACGCCTTCCTGCTCTCGCGGCTCGATACCAGGCGGCACCGGGGTGCCGCTGTCGAACGACTCGCCAGCCGATGCCGCGTCTGCCTCGACGAGCTCCGGCTCCCACATGGCTTCCTGGCCGTGGCGCTTGACCTTGCCGGTCTTCTCGTCGAGTTCGGCGACGGCCCATTCGATCGACTGCAGCTGCCGGGGAGAGGAGTGGACGATGACGAGCACCACCGGCATCACTTCGCCGGCGGCTCGCACCACGCGCTCGAGCCCGGGCTGGCCGGACTCATCGGGCGCGTCTCCGATGACGGGATCGAACAAGGTCGGGTCGGGCGGCTGAGCAGAGAAGCCGTTCTTCTTCGTCAGACTCGACGCGAAGTCACCGGGGTCAGCCGAGTCCGGGATGCGCCAGACGTAGATCAAGCTGTCGTTGACGACGGGGAGCTTGTATCCCGCCGGTCGAAGCTTGTGCGACTGGAAGCCCTTGTCAACGAGCGCCTCATTGGCATCGGCGAGCAGATCGCGCCACTGGCTGCCGAAGTCGATCGCGTATCGCGACTCCGACACCAGGTGTGCCTCGGCAAACCTGCCGTGCACAGAGCGAACGACCTCGACGAGCAAATCACGGACGCCGGACGCGTGACTGCCAAGTGCCTCGGCAGGCGAGTGCGGAACCATCGTGTACCTCCTGAATCCGCGTCCAGAGCCGCGGATTCGGCAAGGACAGCAACTTCAGTATGGCACACGATTCACGCACGAGCGCTTCAGCAGATCACCTCGGCGTGTCCCGTGCGTGGTCGCGAGGACTCTGGGGCCTGGCCAGGCCCTGCATGAACTCCGAGGCCCGGTCGTGCTCAGCCGCGAGCTTCGGGAGCAGAGGGTTGGCGACACCGCCGCGGGCAGCCATGTCGTCGAGAGAGGCGATGACGTCGAGCACGGACCTAGGCTCGAACTGCCCGGCTTCCCTCTTGGCCTTCTTTCTCACGTTGTTCGGGGTCGGGCCGGCGTCGATCACGGAGTGGTGCCACAGCCTGCTGTGGTGGGCGCACCGGTTGCGCAGGTAGACCAGGGCCTTCACCCGGTAGGCGAAGCCAGCCTTGGCGACGCCGATGCTCGTGGCAACGGAGTCGGCCAGCGTGCCGCCGGCTCCTCGCTCGATCACCTTCGACAGGGTGCCGAACGACCAGGCCTCGACGGCCGACCACACGGGCAGTTCGCTGAAGTCAGCGCGGTCGCCGCAAGCGCCCCGGTAGCGCAGGATGTGGCGGTCCCGGCTGCGCTCGATGTCGCGTAGGCACGCCTCGACGGTCGGCTCCCGGTCGCCGACGTCGGTGTAGAAGTCCTGCTCGAGGTACCGGCCGTAGGGACCGTGCTCGTCGGCGATGACCCGGGCGGTGTGCGATCGGAGCATGAGCTCGACGCGGGCCAGCGGCCGGACGAGCGCGATGCGCAGCGCCTCGTCGGCGTCGTAGACGGCACGGATCTCCTCGAACATGCAGCCTGGCCGGAAGCCGTCGTCGCCGAGGTGAGGGGCCTTCTGGAAGTACCGGGCGTAGCCGGAGAAGCGATAGTAGTTCGCCGCTGCGAGGAAAAGTGCGCACTCGGCGGCATCAGGGACGGCCAGGCCCCGGCTAATCATGAGGGTTACCTGCTCGTCCCAGGACAGCGATGGCTTCATGCAGGACCCCGGAAAGAAAGAGGCCCCTCCCATTTGAGCTTCTGCGAGAGGCTTGGGAGGGGGTCGATTGGCCTCAGTGTAGCAGACGCGGCCCACAGCCACCATCGAGCGACGAGCACTGCCTGGCAAGTCAGTGCCCCGGACTGCTGACATCTCGACTGCTGGCACACGTTAGAGCGCGAACCTCCACTCCACCACATCGCCACGGCTGGAGAACATCACGAAACGCTGGCGACATCTTCCTCTGAGCAGCCCGCGCGGGCCAGTCGGCAGCTCGGCGGTACGCTCAGTGGCTGGCAGACGGGAGCTGGAACGAGGTCAGCCGGCTGCTTTCACAGAGTGACGGCGACAGCATGTCCAGCGCTGACTCAACGCCGTGAGCTCCTCAGCTGCCGGCATCAGAGTTTTGAGACATGGCGGTTTATTAGTCGCCGTGCAACCGTTGGCAAGGCTCACCGTAATGAGTGCCACGGCGCGATCACAACCCCTCGTGCCCGCTCCATTACGGGAGCCATGTCACGGCAGCACCGAGGCTTCGATGCCAATGAACCGCGGATAGGGGAACTTCTCGATGCTTTCCGGTCCCCGCAGCTCTTCGAACGCGGTCACTGTTAGCCCGTGCTGACGGAATGAACGCAGGTACATCTCGATTGGCCGGTGCACGTGAGTTGCCACCAGCCCGTAGGACTGCGAGCTCGTCCTGAATGGGGTTTCAACCACCTTCTCATCGAGGTAACTGAACCCGTCACTGCCGGCATACTCCCAGTAAATTGGCCAGAAGGCCGGGTGAGCAATAGTCGAGAGCACTACTCCACCGCGCGCGAGCGCCGCAAGGGCACCGACGATCCCATCCAGATCAAGCGCGTCCATGAGGACCATGTTCGCCACAGCCAAGTCGAACCGTGCATCGGAGCTTCGGCGCACCCATTCTTCAGCGGTCGCGACCTCGAATCGCGTCACATCATCGTGAGCGCGAGCCAGTCCAATGCTCACGGCGCTCGGATCGATCCCCAGCGTTTCACTAGACCTGATCGCCAGCTTCGATGTGAGCCGCCCCGTCCCACACCCGACGTCGACTATGCGCTTCGCAGTTGAACGATCGACCCGCCCGAGAATCCACGGTTCGAGGACGCGCTCGTACGACGTGTCCTGATGCAGTGCGACCTGACGGTCACGGATCGGGGCGATTGAATCCCATTCGCGAACGATGTCAGCCTCGTCCTTGTGATCGTAGAACTTCACGGGCTCAGTCACCTTGCCCCCTTCTCTGCAAGACGGCGGGCCATGTCAATCAAGTCCTTTGCCATGTTCAGCGTCGGGTCGTCACTGGAGTGGAATTCCCGGATCATGTGCGCGCCTTTGCGCCCATATCCGACAGCCACCCATGCGTCAGCCCTGTTCGAGTTAACGACTGTGAATCTACTCCGAAGCCGGAACGTTTCGTCACCGTAATAGCGCGCCTCCGCGCCGGCCGCCACGAGCTCACGGCTCATCTCGTTTTCTCTCGGCATCACCAGCACCAGGGATCGCTCTGCCGCCTTCTTCATGAGCATCTCGTACGCTTCGCCTGACACCCAGCTCAGATCGTTGGATGAAACGACGCACTGCCCATCGAACCTCGTGAGATTCGCCATGTACTTCTGGATGCGTTCGTTGCGTTTCTTTCCCTTGTACGCAATGGGCCGCGACCGCACGGCAGTGATCACTTCCCACAGAGCTAGCGAGATGGCGACCGCCACGACAACCACGACCAGGATGACCTTCCAGGGTGTCATGAGCAGTTCTCGCAAAGAGCCAGCCAACAGCACTGTCAGCACGATCGAGGCAACCGCTGAGAGTTGCGCGAGGATGGTCCTAATCACGAGCTAATGCTATAGCCACGGCGATGTCCTACTATGCCGAACGGCGGATCCTGGCGCTAGTTCCCTGGCGCTGGCGCGAGCTACCATCCACATTCGGATCGTGGAACACAGAAGCCAGGCGGCACCGCCAGTGAATGGCAGACGGAAGCCGGGACGAGATCCTCCGACTGCTCTCACGGGGTGAAGGGAGACGGTTAGTTCAGCGCCGACACAACGCCGTGAGCTCCTCGGGTGTCGGGATCCGAATATTGAGACAGGCCGATTTTTGAGTCAGCAAGTCGGTCCGGCAGTACAGCTTCCCGTGAATACAAGTCACACCTCGAGGAGTGTCAGGGCGTCCAAGCGCACCGATCGTGTAGCACAGTCGCGACATCCATCCGGTCGAGTTTCATGGATGGGACCGAGCCGCCACGTGCCCAAGAACAACCGCAGCCTGGGCTACAGCCGCTCCTGACCGCACTAAAACGTTAGATCGGAACGCGAGTCTTGATCTTAGGTGAGAGCAGATGCGCCTAAGCCCCTGGAAATACGGGGTATTTACACATTAAACCTGAACTCCACCACGTCGCCGTCCTTCATGACGTAGTCCTTACCCTCCATGCGCACCTTGCCAGCGGCCTTGGCGTCGGCCATGGACCCGGCAGCGATCAGATCGTCGAAACTCACGATCTCCGCCTTGATGAAGCCGCGCTGGAAGTCTGTGTGGATCACGCCGGCGGCCTCGGGCGCCGTCGCGCCGACCGGGATGGTCCAGGCGCGCGTCTCCTTCGGCCCCGCCGTCAGGTACGTCTGCAGGCCGAGGGTGGAGAAGCCGACGCGGGCCAGCTGGTCCAGCCCGGACTCGTCCTGCCCGGCCATCTCCAGCATCTCGGCGGCCTCCTCATCGGAGAGCTCCACGAGGTCGGACTCGAGCTTGGCGTCCAGGAACACGGCGTCGGCGGGGGCCACCAGATCGCGCAGCTCCTGCTGCCTGGCCTCGTCCCCCAGCACGCCCTCGTCGGAGTTGAACACGTAGATGAACGGCTTGGCGGTGAGCAGGCTCAGCTCGCGCAGCCGGTCCATGTCCAGCTTGTCCTTGTCCTTCGCGGCGAAGATGGTCTCGCCCCGCTCCAGCACCGCGAGCGCGGCCTTGAGCGCCTCGAGGTCGGCGGGCTCCTTCTTCTTGCCCTTGACCTCCTTCTCGACGCGCGGGATCGCCTTCTCCACGGTCTGCATGTCCGCGATGATCAGCTCGGTGTTGATGGTCTCCATGTCCGAGGCCGGGTCCACCTTGCCGTCCACGTGGACGACGTCGCCGTCGTCGAACGCGCGCACCACCTGGGCGATCGCGTGGGCCTCACGGATGTTCGCCAGGAACTGGTTGCCCAGGCCCTCCCCCTCGGAGGCGCCCTTCACGATGCCGGCGATGTCCACGAAGGACACCGTGGCCGGCAGGATGCGCTCGGAGCCGAAGATCTCGGCCAGCTGGGGCAGCCGCTCGTCCGGCAGGTTCACCACGCCCACGTTCGGCTCGATCGTCGCGAACGGGTAGTTCGCCGCGAGCACGGTCTGGCGCGTCAGCGCGTTGAACAGGGTCGACTTGCCCACGTTGGGCAGTCCCACGAATCCGATAGTCAAAGCCACAGTCCGGCAGTCTACCGGCGGGCCCACCGCGGCGGAGGCGTCCCGCACCGGCCCCGTTCCGTGGGCAGAACCGGCAGCCCCGCCCGCTCCGTGGGCAGAAAGCGCGCTCTCCCCTGTTCCGGGGGCAGAACCGGCAGGGTTTTCGCTTCCGGGGGCAGAAACCTTCGCTCTCCTGCCCACGGAACCCAGAGGCCCGGCGGCCACGGGGCCCGGCAGCCCCAGCCCCCCGCCCCCACGCGCCCACGGAACCCAGAGACCCGCAGCACCCAGCACGCATCCCCGCCCAGATGACCGATCCGTAGGGTGGACGGGCCGCCCAGACCCCGACGAGAGGACGCACACCTGTGTCTGCCGACCAGAGGGCGACAGCCGAGACCGCTGGGCCACCGGGTCCACCCCTCGCCAAGTCCCGCGGCACCCTGCGCCTGCGCTCCAACGACTACCGGGACAAGCCGGCCGTGGACCCGCGCTACTTCACCGACCCGGAGGGCCACGACATGGCCGTCGCGGTGGCCGGCATCCGGCTGGCCCGGGAGATCGTCTCCCAGCCGGCCATGGCGGCGTGGGCGGGGCGCGAGCTGGCCCCGGGCGAGCAGGCGCAGACGGACGAGGAGATCGCCGACTACGTGCGCCGCACCCACAACACCGTGTACCACCCGGTGGGCTCGGTGCGCATGGGCGCCGAGGACGACGCCATGAGCCCGCTCGACGCCCGTCTGCGCGTCAAGGGCGTGACGGGGCTGCGCGTGACCGCCACGCAGATGCGGCGGGCCCCCGGTGGGGGGGCCCGCCGCATCTGCGTTCGGGGGACGGACCGCGCGCTGGTCACGCCGGCCGCGCGCGGCTCCGTCAGAGGCCGGTCACTCGCCGGTGGTCTCGGCGGTCTCGCCCTCCACGGTCTGCCCGGCCACGGGGGCAGCACCGCCGTGGGTGACGGAGATCTTGCGGGGCTTGGCCTGCTCCGCCACCGGGATGGTGAGGGTCAGGACGCCGTCGCTGTAGTCGGCCTGGATGCGGTCGAGGGCGAGGCCCTCGCCCAGGGTGAGCTGGCGGGCGAAGGTGCCGGCGGAACGCTCACGGGTGAGCCAGCGTCGGTCCTCGCGGGCCGGGTCCTCCTTGCGCTCGGCGCGGACGGTGAGGGTGCGCTCCTCCACGTCCACGTCGATGGAGGCCGGGTCGACGCCGGGCAGCTCGACCTCGGCGACGAAGACGTCGCCCTCGCGGTACAGGTTCATGGGCATGGACACGGTGCCGGTCGCGCGGGGCGTCAGACCGTTCACCAGGCGCTCCATCTCACGGAACGGATCGATAGGACGGGCCATGTCGGTTCACTCTCCTCGGTATTCGGGTGGGCGCCGCTGACACCGCGGCGTCTGACCACTACAACAGCACGCCCGGCGAGCCTATTCCAGAAATCTACGTGAAGTTCGATCAACTTCCAGGCGGGCGGTCAGGACCCTCCCGGCCCGGGGTCAGCCCGCCGAGGCGATCTCGCTCTCCACCACCCACTTGTGGTTCCTCATCCGCATGCCGTCGGACTCGTAGTCCACCATGTAGACGGTCTCATCCGTCGAGGAGTGCACCGTGCCCTCCGCACCCTGCATGCCCGGCATGTGGTCAGCCGCGAGGGTGACCGCCGCGCCGTCGGGCAGGCGTTCGGCGCCCGCGTCCTCCAGCTCCTCCTGGACGACCCACTTGTGGTCCGTCACCTCGGGCCCGCCCGTCGTCGGCCGGTAGTCCACGGAGTAGGCGGTGGTCTCGTACGCGCCCACGACGGTGGCGGCGGCCCCCTCCATCCCGGGCATGTGGTCCGCCATGAGGGTGACCTCGGTGTCCACGGGGTGGGCCGGGTCCGCGGCGGGCTCGATGCCCTCGGGGGCGGGGCCGCCGTCCATCGCGTGGCCCGCGTGCCCGCCGTGGGAGGACGACGTCGCCGCCTCTTCCCCTCCCGTCGCGCAGCCGGTGAGCGCGAGCAGACTCGCCGCAGTCACGGCGACGGTCCTGGTCCAGAAACGCATGGTCATCGTCCGGTGTCTCCTTCGTCATCGGTGGTCTGGGGGGCCTCGAGGTGCCCGAGCGCCGCACGGAACGCGGCCTCCGCCGTGTCGCCGTAGGGCACGAACAGCACCTCGTCCACGGTGCCGCCCACCTCGTCCGCCATCGCGTGGCAGGTCTCGACGGCGATCCGCGCCGCGTCCTCCATGGGCCAGCCGTAGATCCCCGCGGAGATCGCCGGGAACGCGACCGTCCGGGCGCCGAGCCCGGCCGCCACCTTCAGGGACTCGCGGTAGCACGAGGCGAGGGTGTCGGACTTGTCGATCGTCTTGGCCCACACCGGGCCCACCGTGTGGATGACCCAGCGCGCGGGCAGGCGCCCCGCCGTCGTCGCCACGGCCTGGCCGGCGGGCAGCCCCTCCGGCAGGTCGGTCTCGCGCAGGCGGCGGCACTCGGCCAGGATCTCGGGACCGCCACGCCGGTGGATGGCGCCGTCCACGCCTCCGCCGCCGAGCAGGGTGGAGTTGGCGGCGTTGACGACGGCGTCCGCGTGCGTGGCCGTTGAGCGCGACGGTGTGGACCGACGCGGCCCCGGGTCCCTCGCGTGAGGGGCCCGGGGCCGTCGTGGTGTGGAGCGGGCGACGGGAATCGAACCCGCGTATCTTGCTTGGGAAGCAAGCGCT